>NZ_JBJMQP010000200.1:0-36081 GCF_045802625.1 Hyalangium sp.
AGCGGCAGCGCCAGCGCGTTGTACAACGGAGCGAGGAAGGCCTTCCGGAGCGCCTCCTCCCCTTCCCCGTCCTCGTTCTGGAACCGGGCGTCATTGGGACGAGGGGTGACGGTGATCAAGCCGGTCTTCTGCCAGAACCGCGTGTCCTTCGCCTCCGGGAGGCCCGTGGTGCCAAGCAGATCCCGAGCCGCCCCCCGAGCGAGCCGCAGCCAGCGGCCCACCATGTTGAAGCCCTCGGTGTACCCGTGGATGGGATAGCCCGTGACGGGGGTTTCTTCCTGGGACTCCTCGTCCAGGGCCTGGAAGTAGGACACCCGGCGCGGGCGCGCGATGCCAGCGCGGATGGCCGCGCAGGAGGCCGGAGCGCTGCGCCCCACCGCCGTCACCAGCCCACAGCCCGAGATCACCACTCGCACGGTCCGCGCCTCCCCTTCATGCCGAGAACAACCGGGAGAATGCGCGCGTGAGGCTCTCGGGCCGAAGCTCCCGGGCCGCCACGAGCTGCTTGCGCTGAGTGAAAGTCCACGCCAGGGGCTCGAGCCGGCATGCGCCCCGGCTGCGGATGGCGAGCTCCCACCCGAACACGGGCCTGCGGCGCATGGGAACCTCCTCCATCAGCGCGGGCAGGGACTCCGGCTTCACGGGCCTGCCCAGCAGGTAGCGCCCGTTGGGCTCGAAGCTGGCGCGAGCCTTCTTCCACCAGGCCTCCACCGCCGCCACGCGCACCTTGCCGGGCAGCTCCTCGGGGCCTGGGAGTGCAGCCATGGCCGAGTCCTCCTCCGAACCCTCTGCCTCCTCCTCTTCCGAGGACTCGTCGTCCTCCTCATCCTCCGCCCACTCGTCCTCGTCTTCGTCCTCCTCCTCGAGGACGGAGGCGATCGGCAGCCCGGTGATCAGGGCAAAGGACTCCAACGCCACCCGATCCCCCGCATCCCGGAGCGCAGCGAGGGCCGCCTCCGCGGCGGAGAGCCGGCCGCTGAACCCGAGCGCCCAGAGCGCCTCGGTGCGGCGAGCGGGATCCCCCACCGCGGAGCTCAGGGCCTCGAGCTCTGCCTGCTCGCCCCCGAGCGCGAACGCGAGCAGGGCCGGACGCGCCTCGGGCTCACCCGCTTCCAGGAGCTGCCGGCACCGGGCCCAGGCCATGCGGCTGCCATGAACCAGACCGGTCTCGATGGCGGCGTCACGAACCCGAGGCTCGGGATCTTCGAGCCCCTGCCGGATCAGCACATCCGCCGTGGCACTCGGAGCGAAGCGCGCGGCACGGATCGCCGCGATCAGTAACTCGGGCCCTTCGCGCTCGGCGGCCAGCTGCGTCAGCACCTGCCCCGTGTCGGCTTGGCGGGAGCGCAGCACCTCGAGGGCAAAGACTTGATCGGCGGCATCCAGCGAGGAGAAGCGCTTGACGAGGCTGGAGGTGACGTCCGCGCGTCCGCTCAGCGAGAGAGCCTGGGAGATCCCCGCTCGAACTTCATCCGCGCCCTGAACGAACCAGTCGAGGACGGTGGGCAACCAGTCCGGCTCCTTGGATTCGAGGAGCGCGCAGGCGGCCGCGACGATGCTGGGCGTCTCTTCCCCTTCTAGCGCGGGCAGGAGGATCCGCTCGGCGGCTGGGCGTCCTCCGATGACGAGCCCGTCGATGTGCGCGAGCAGGCGCGCCTCATCGCCTTCGGCGATCTCGGACAGCACATAGTCCGAGGCCAGCAAGGAGCGCCACCGCTGCTTCCAGAGGAACGCGGCTTCCTGGAGGTGCTCCTGCAGGATGTCCCAGGCCAGGGGCTGGCGACGCGGAGATTTCACGAGGGGCGGTGGCACGGCGGAATGACTCTACGGGCACAAGCCCTGTAGTGCCTAGATTTGGTCGTTGAAGCGCAGCTCCGTCCAGATCACGTTCGTGAAGTCTCGATCATAGATCTCCCGCGCCAGTTCCACCCCTACGACGTAGGCGGTCGGATCCCGTGCGATGCGGAAAAGCTGCGGCGCGTCTTTCATCTTCTTGCGATCGAGCACCTGTTCTCGGATCCGGATGATCTTGTTCGAGTCATCCTCGTCCCACTTGATATCGCTCTTCTTCAAGTCCAGACAATCAAAAGTGCCCAAGGGATTGAGGATGAAGTAATCCCGGCTATGCACACGCTTCCGGTGATCGTACAGCATGAAGGGCAGGTACTCCACCTTGCCTCCACAGAGCTTCTCCACGGCCTCCTTGAAGTCACGCGACACGACCAAGAAGTTCTTCACGTTCCCAAGAAGGGATGAGAGTTTGATGCCTGGGCTCTCCTTACTCATGTAGATCCGAGCATCTTCCGGGTATCTGTCACCCACCCGCTCCCCGGAATGCAGACCACCATCCCCGAGACCAATCCCTTCGACAGAATTATAGAGGACACACAAGTCCTCATCATTGCTGTCACCGAGTACACTCAGCTTGAAGAAGCGCATGGCATCCTCGCCTGCGGATGTTGCTTCATGTCACGCACGAGTTTGGACCTCGTCGCCGAAGCGCATTTTTCTCCAGTAGATGTTGGAGAATTTGCGGCCA
Organism: Hyalangium sp.; assembly: GCF_045802625.1. Classification (NCBI taxonomy): domain Bacteria; kingdom Pseudomonadati; phylum Myxococcota; class Myxococcia; order Myxococcales; family Archangiaceae; genus Hyalangium; species Hyalangium sp. Next base: position 2,540 of record NZ_JBJMQP010000200.1, read on the forward strand.
TGGATCTCCGTCGCAAGGTCCACTCCCACGACGTAGGCTGTCGGGTGCCGGTTGACCCGGAAAAGCTGTGGAGCCATCTCCGCCTTTTTGCGATCGATGACATGCTCCTCGATTCGCACAATCCGATCCGGGTTGCTCTCACTCCACACAATGTCGCTCTTCTTCAGATCGAGACAATCAAAGGTGCCCAACGGATTGAGGATAAAGTAATCCCGGCTGTAGATCCGCTTGCGGTGGTCATACAGCGTGAAGGGCAGATACTCTACCTTGTCCCCACAGTGCTTCTCTACCACTTCCTTGAGGCCGCGAGACACCATCAGGAAGTTGTTCGTATTGCCGAGCACATCAGAGAGCTTGATGCCCGGATTCTCCTTGCTCATGTAGATCTTGGCGTCATCGGGGTACTCGGCCCCAATCCGCGCCCCCGTGTGGAGCCCCACATCTCCAAGCCCAATTCCCTCGACCGAGTTGTGGATGACACACAGGTTGTCATCGTTGGCATCACCCAAGGTATTGAGCAAATAAAATCGCATCCCTTGTCTTCCTTCGAATTGAAGGCGAATCCCTATAGCCGTCTACAACTCGCCGGCAGTCTCTGGCGGCATGCCTTGAGACGTAGGACTCGCGGGTTGGGCTGGCTTGAAAGCCTCTTCCTTCATGTCATCGAGCGAGTCCTCGCTCGTTGCTGCCTTCTTCATCGCCTCACCCGCTGCGATGATCGCCTCGTAAAGGTGTCCCGAGAGCTTCTCGATGTCCTCTTTACAGGCCTTATAGTCAGGCGCCTCGTGCTCCTTGGATGCTGCGCGAATCTTTCCCAGGATCTCAACGAGTTGCTGCCTGACGTACTTGCTGTAGGCCGAGTGCGAGCGGTGGTCCTGCGTCTTGCGGTGCTTCGGCAGGCCAATCGTGAGCCCCACCTCCCGGTCCATCGGGAGGATGATCATGTTCTTCTTGTTGTTGAGGTTGTATCCCTCGTCCAGCAAGCCGCCGCGGACCGCGAGCACCATCCCCGATGGATCCGCCATGCCGCTGCCCACCGCGGCGATCGCCGCCCGGAGGGTGCTGTTGGGAACGATGTGGTGGGACTCGTGCCAATATGGCGTGTAACACTTGTCCTTGAAGTTCCCGTCCTTCGCGACGTTCCAGTCCCCCTCCTTCGGGGGAGTCAGCTCCGTCTTGTACCACTCGGGGATGGTCTTTCTGTTCTCGGAACGGGCTGCCGTCTGGATTCCGCTCTTGCGCTTCGAGAGCGGCTCATAGCGCGGCCAGTCATAGAGCTGACTATCGGACTTGGCCTTCTTGTAGGCCTGGCCTCGATAGCTACAGGTGTTGCTCTCCGCGTAGTAGCCCACGTGCCGGTTGAGACAAGCCTCGCCCACCTTCTGGTGCTTGTCCTTGAGATCCTCGAGATCTTTTGCGTGCTGGTCCTCGGACATGTCGAAAGCTCCGCGAGCGTGGCCTGCTCGGCGACGGCGTCAGTTGATCTGCACCTTGCGGCCGCGGATTCGCTGCCGCTCGTCGGCATCGGTCAGGATGTTGATGCCCTTGATCTCCACCTGCCCGTCCCGGCGCAGGGTGATGCTCGCCTTGCCGCACTGGAGCACCACCTCGTCACGCCCCTCGATCCGGACGCGCTTGCCGTCCACCGTCGCCTCGCGGGGAGCGGGCGGGAGCGGCTCGGCCAGCACCGCGTCCAGGTTCGGCGTCGTGCTGGAAGTCCCCTGGCGCAGCCCCACCACCATCGGCCGGGAGGGCTCCCCGTCCTGGAAGAGCAGCGCCACCGCCTGGCGTGACTCGACGGCCCGCGCGAGCGCCTCCGCCTCCAGCGGCACGAACAGCTCCGCGGGCAGCGGGCCCCGGCGGTTGCCTGGGAAGTCCACCAGCAGCGCTCCGTCGCCGCCCTGGCCGTGGATCCACCCCACGCGCGGCTCGCGGATCCGCTCCTCCGCGCCTCCTGCCAGCTCCAACTCCTTCTCTCCTGGCTTCATGTCCCGCGCTCCCATCCTCGAGCTCCGCTCAGTACTTCTTGCCGCAGATGGGGCACGTGGGCTTCTCGCCGGACTGGCCGAGCGCGATGACGGGCCCCTGCAGCACCGGGAACGGCGGCGTGTTCTTGTCGTTGTGCAGCATCAGATCAAAGGAGCGCGCCACGTTCTTGCCCTCGAACATCACGTCGAAGGAGTAGTTGACGAACTCCGCCTTGCCCTTCGTCTTGTTGGAGGCCACCCCGCCGCCCGCCGTGCCCGCCTCGTCGCCGCTGCTCATCTTGAAGTTCGAGTCGCTCACGCACACCGGCTTGCCCTCCACCTCCACCTTCTTGGTGCCTTTGTCGGTGTCCGAGGACTGGGCGATGTTGGGGTACGGGATGGGGATGGGCCCGGCGGGGCTCGGCGTCTTGCACACGTCCGGGAAGGCAATAGTCGTCCCGTTCGTGTCCTGGTTCACCACCGAGAGGTTGTTCACACCCACGCTGTTGCTCATGTCACCGCTCCTCCCGGAGGCCCCGGGCGCCACCAGGTTCCCATTCTACCAGTCCCGTGCCTCACCGGCCCGAGGGAGCAGGCGACTTGCCCAGCTTCGCCAGCGCCTGCTGGTGGGCCTGAACGGACTCGGCCTCCATCCCCTGGGGGACCTCGACCGCCGACATCATCTGGACTTCCTGCGTGCCCGCGTACGGCGGCCGGACGGCGATGATGAGCTGGGGCGGGAGTTGCACGAGCTCAGGGCTGCCATAGACCCAGTACCGCACCTCGCGCGGCAGCTGGCCGTGGAGTTGCTGCTCCACTTCCAGGTGGATGAAGACCTTCGCCCCCCGAGTCCCTTGGTAGACGGGCTCCAGGCGCCCCACGCGTGCCAGCGCCACGCTGCCGCCACTGGCCAGACAGTCCCGCAGCACCTGCTCCTCGATCACCTCGACCTTCTTCTTCATTCTGGGCTCCTCGGAAGGGGTTGCACCCTGTCGGGTGGGGGGACGCTGGGCGCTGTCCGTCATCGGCTTCGCGGCGCACGAGAACACGAGACACCCCACGCCCACCGCGCCCTGGACATACCGGCTCAGCGCCATGAGGGCTCCTCGTCCACCGGGTGCCAGTGCCGCGCCACGGAGAAGACCCGCCCCAGCTCGCCGTTCACCAGGACCTGGATGAAGTCCCGCTCCACTCGCAGCCCCCCCACGAAGTGCGCCCACCGAGCCACGAAGACCGGCTCTCCGGCCTGCACCTCGTAGTCCGCGGTCTCCAGCACGGCGTCCTCCGGCGGGTTGGCGGCCTTGCGCGCCACCTCGAGCGCCTGCTCCTTGCTCAGCCCCTTGCCGCAGCGCTCGGAGAAGGCCGTGAAGAGCCAGGAGCGCCGCTCTCCCGTCAGGGGGCTGTACTGGGCCGTGTACTCGGAGATGCGCTGGAACAGCCCCAACGTCACCCGCTTGTAGGGCCCCTGGGGCTCGATCTTCTCCGCCCGCGCCTGGAGCTCGTGCTTCAGGTGAAGGACCGCCTCGGGAGTCCCCTGCCGCTCCAGGTCCCGCTCCAGCACGCGCCAGAGGAAGCTCTCCGCGCGCTCAAGGGTCCGCTGCTCCTCAGGGGTTGTCTCCGCCATGAAGCCTCCTGCCTCCTCTTGCCAGCGCGCGGACCTCTACCGGGAGCGCCGCACCCGGACGATCTGGCCCGTCTTGTCATCGACGGCCAGCTCCACCCACCGGCCGCCCTGGAAATGGTAACGCACGAGCCACGCCCGGACGTCTCGGACCGGGGAGGGCTTTTCTGGATCAGGATCTCCCAGCTCGATGAAGCACTGCTCGACGTCTGCGACGGCGGCGCCTGGCGGAACCTCCTTCTCCTCACGAGCCGCCTCCGCGGCCGCCACGGCCTGCTCCTGGTTCATGACGCCCCTGCCGGCACCGGGAGGATGGAGATCACGGCCTTACGCGCCGGGTTGATCCGCACCTCGACGCGCTCAACCTGCTTGCCCGCGAGCACCTCCACGAGCAGCTCCAGGCAACCCTTCTCGCCCTGGCGCGACTCGAGCTTGCGCAGCCCCTGGCGGAGCAGGCCGCTCGAGCGGGCAATGCGCAGCGCCTCCTCGTCCGTCAGCGGTTCCCAGCGGCACTCCAGCCACTTGTCGTGATCCACATACCCCACCACCTGATCCTGGGCGTCGAGCACCACCTCGAACTGCCCGCAGCGCCACCAGAGCTCCAGGCCCACGTCATAGACGTACCGCTGGAGGCTCGAGTCCCAGGAGAGGCTCTCCTCGGGGGGCTCGGGGATGGGTTCGACGTGGAACTCCCCCTCCAGGTGCTCCTTCACATGCTCCAGGCAATCGGCGACCGCCTGCTTCTGTAGCTTGTCGAGATCGAGCATCCGTGGCTGTCTCCTACTTCAGGAGCGACGAGACACCATCCACCATGCCTCGGACCGCGCCCCGCACCGCCGCGGCGCCAGGAGCGGCAATCGCCCCGCCGCCCTTGCCCATCAACACCGGCCGCATGGATCTGTAGAAGGGAGCTCCCACGTTGAAGAAGACGGCGGGGATCTTCGCCGGATTGAAGCGGTAGCTGTTACCCCACCGGGTATAGAACCGGCGCGCCATGGACCGGGCATCTCCGTCGGGAATGTAGCAGCGGAACGCCAGGAAGTTGCGGGTGCCCCGGGCGATGAAGGCATTGCCCAGGCTCGCCTCCCACCCGGCGACGCAGATGTTCAGATAGACGAGGTAGCGCGGCACGCTGGGCACGTCGGTCTTGTTCTGCACCTGCGTGTCACCAAGCTTCGTCCCCGGCTTGTACCCGGTGGGGCTGTTCTGCGCGCCCATGGAGATGACGCTGTGCCAGATCCCGCCAGGCTGGGCGTGCGGCGGGTTGTTGTTCGCCGGATCGTTCAGGCTTTGTCCCGTGGCCCGATCCGCGACGTCGCCGTGGCTCGCGTGGTGGTACGCGTACGTGTTGCGGATGTAGTTGCCCCACTGGCGCGCCGTGAGCGTATGCGTGTTGAAGGCCCGCTTGCCCACCTTGTGGTGGGGCTTGGCGCCCAGCAGGCCGGCGATCTCGTTCATCTCCGCCTGGGTGGTGAGGTTGCCGCCTCCCGGCGTATCCGCGACCGCGTCGCAGACGGCCATGTGCCAGTACTCCACCCGGAGCGTCTTGGCTCGATCCTTGGAGAGATCCGAGGGGCTCTCGTCCGTCAGCCCCTTGTGGGCCAGCTTCACCGAGAAGAAGAAGAACGGGCTGGCCCAGGGATCCCAAGGCAGGTGCTTGGACTCGAAGACGAAGATGGGGGGCTTGCCCGTCTTCTTGTCCACCACCTTGTTGCCCTGCACCACCAGGTTCTTCAGCAGGCCGTCCTTGATGCGCGCCCCGGTGACACAGTGGTGGATGGCGATCTGCGCCCGCGTGCCGTCCGGAACGTTCTCCGTCGTCACTTGTGGAGACACCTTGGCCTCCGCGGGGATGGTCTTGCTGGGCGGCCAGGCCGTGTTGCGGTTGGGCTCCACCTTGTCCTTGTCCCACTTCATCTCCTTGATGACGGGGACAGGCTTGTCCTTGTCCTTCTCCAGATCCTTGGCCTTCTTGGCCTTCGCCGCCTCGATGGAGGCCGGAGAGATCAGCTTGACCTTGCGGCCCTTGAACTTCGTGTCGCTGCCGTCGAGCGTGATCGTCTTGCCCGACCATTTGATCTGCCCGGACTGCTTCACGGACAGCAGCACCTTGCCCCCCACCGAGAGCGTCAGCTTGTCCGCCTTGAGCTCGAACTCCTTCGCCGTCCAGGCCGTGGCTCCCTTGATGACGATCCCCGCGTCGCCCTTGGTCTCCTCGGTGGCGTCCTTCTCGGCCGTGACGGACAGGTTCTCCTGAATCGTCGCCTTGTCCGAGCCCCAGATCTTCGTGGAGCGCTTGCCCTTGACGTGCTCCTCGCGATCCGCCGCGATGAACTCCTTGGACGCACCGGCGATCAGCTCGTTGCGCACGCCCGCGGCGGCCTCGTTGATGGCGCCCGCCACCGTCACCGCGTACGCCCCACCCACCGTCAACGCCTTCGCCGCGCCGATGATCTCCGCGGAGGCCATGGCCACCTCCACCAGCGAGGCCATGCCCACGGTGATGCTCTGATTGCCGGTGATGCGCTCTTTCTGATCGCCTCCGACATCCACCGAGCGCTTGCCCAGCACCGTCAGCGTCTGGTTGCCCTTTATGGCGCGGCCGTCGTCCAGCTGCACCGTCAGGGATTGGTTCTGATCCACGCTCTGCGTGCGGTTGCCCGAGACCGTCAGCGACTCGAACCCGCTGACGCTCTGCTTCTTGTCGTTGAGGACCTCGATCTTCCAGTCCTTCTGACCGTGGAGGTGGATCAGCTCGCCGCCGCTGGCGTCCTCGAACCGCAGCTCGTTGTACCCGTCACCGCCGGGGCTCGAGCTGGAGCGCAGCGTGCTGATCGTCTTCTCGTCCGGCAGGGGCTGCGGCGTGGCGTTCTCGCCGTTGTAGACCGAGCCCACCACCAGCGGCCGATCCGGATCCCCTTCCAGGAAGCGGACGACGACCTCATGCCCCACGCGCGGCAGGTACAGCGCACCCCAGCTCGCGCCGGCCCACGCCTGGCTGACGCGCATCCAGCATGAACTCTTGTCGTCTCCGGGCGCCTCGCGATCCCAGTGAAACTTCACCTTCACCCGGCCGTGCTCGTCGGTGTGGATCTCCTCGCCCGAGGGGCCCACCACGATCGCCGTCTGCGCCCCAGCGATGGTGGGCACCGGCGTGAGCCGAGGCGGCCGGAAGGGCACGCCCGCGGGGATGGCATGGAAGCGGCTGTGGTAGGCCTCGTGCCCGCCCGAGTGCTCCACCGAGACCACCAGGTAATCGCCCTCGAAGGTGGCGTCCGGGTGCTCCGTCAACGTGAAGGTGAAGCCAGGGGACAGGCGCACGCTCGAGCACTCGCCATCGCAGCGCTCGGTGTCGTACCGGAGTTCCTCCATGCGCACCTTGGCCGTGCTCCGCCCCACCCCGGGCTCCACGTACTTGCCGGGAGCGTCGTAGATCTCCAGCGCCTTGTCCGCGTGGGCCGCCTGGTTCTTCGCCGTCAGGTCGAGCGACGGGCGCACGAAGTCGAAGTCTCGCAGCGCCACCGCGCCCGGACGGATCCGCGCCGCGCGCTCCAGGCCGAGCACGTGCTCCTGGCTCGTCTCGGTGCCCAGCGGCCCTCGGAAGGGCAGGCGGGCCTCTCCCGGAATCGGGGTGTGCGCATCCGGCCCGTCTCCCAGCATCAGCGTGTGCGAATCCTCGGTGTGCTCGAAGAAGAAGCAGATGCCCTCGGACTCGAGCAGCCGGCAGACGAAGTCGAAGTCGGACTCGCGGTACTGGACGCAGAACTCCCGCGCCGCGTAGCTGCCCTTCAGGCTCGCGCCGTGCGCAATGCCGGCCTCGTCGAGCACCTGCTGGACGATCTCCGGGACGCTCTTCTCCTGGAAGATGCGGCTGCGGCGGACGTGGCGCAGCTTCCAGAGCTCGGGCACCAGCAGCACCCGGTAGCGCAGGCGCCCCCGCCGCTCGCCCAGCGCCTCGACCCGGCCGATCATGCCGTGGACGAACCGCGAGGCGCTGTTCACCTGATCATGTAGGGCCAGCGCCCCCTTCTGTCCCAGCAGCTCCTTCGGTTGGATGGCCACCTGCCCAGTGGCCGCCAGCTCCACCGTGAAGGCGAAGGCGCGCGAGAGCTCCTCCCGGCCCGAGAAGGCGGTGACCGCGAGCTCCTCGGAGGTGTACGGCCCCGCCTGGAACTCGAAGGCAAGGCGGCGGCTATCCGGTCCTGACGCCACGACATCCCCCCTTGGGGTTAGAGGAACGCAGGCCTGGAAGGTATCATGCTCGCCCGTCGCGGGTGGACGGCACCTGAACAGGACATCTATCGTGCCAGCTCCTTTGATTGAGGGGGGATTCCAGTGACAGTCGCCACGCCCCTGACCGCCAGCCAGCCCGAGTTCGAGTTCGAGGCAGGCTCTTTCACCCAACGGGAGCTCTCCGTCATCGAGTTCGAGGCGCGCGAGAGCCTCTCGTCCCCCTATCGGATCGACGTCATCTTCACGGCGTCCCACGACATCGTCGTCGAGGCCTCCGAGCTGCTCGGCCAGCCGGCGGCCGTGGTGGTGAACCAGGGCGATGGTGTGCGCTACCTGCACGGCATCCTCAGCGAGCTGAGCCGGTGGAACACGGGAGGAGGACCGCAGCGCAACCGCTACCGCGCGGTGCTCGAGCCGCGCTTCCACCAGCTGCGGCACACCCGCCGCAGCCGCATCTTCCAGCACAAGAGCATCCCGGAGATCGTCCAGCAGGTGCTGGATGCGGCGCAGGTGCAGCACTCGCTGGAGCTGCAGGGCTCGTACTCGCCGAGGGACTACTGCGTGCAGTACCGCGAGTCCGACTTCGACTTCGTCTCCCGGCTGCTGGAGGAGGCGGGCATCTTCTACTTCTTCCGCCACGGACAGGGGGAGCACGAGCTGGTGCTGGGGGATTCTCCCAGCGCTCACACGCCCATCCCGGGCGATCCGGGCCTGCCGTTCCGCGAGCTCGCCGGCATGGCGACGAATGAGGAGTGCGTCTACGAGTTCAGCGGGAAGCTGGAGGTGGTCCCCGGGGCGGTGGCCCTGAGGGACTTCGACTTCGTGCGGCCCTCGCTGGACATGACGGTGGACAGCCAGGCCTCGGAGGGAGACGCGGCCCTGGAGGTGTACGACTACCCGGGCAAGTACGAGGATCCAGGCCCGGGCAAGGACGTGGCGAAGCTCCGGCTGGAGGAGCTACGGGCGCCTGGACAGGTGGCGTGGGGGCAGAGCCAGAGCCGGCGACTAGCCCCGGGGCACACGTTCGAGCTGTCAGGCCACGCGGAGGACGCGCTCAACCAGGAGTACCTGGTGCTGTCGGTGATGCACGAGGGCTACCAGCCCGAGGTGCTGCTGTTCGAGCAGGAGAACGGTGGCCGCTCCGAGCGAAAGCCCTTCCGCGGCACCTTTCAGTGCATGCCCTCGGGCGTGCCGTACCGCCCCGCTCGCCGAACGCCTCGCCCTGTCATCCCCGGGCCGCAGACGGCGATCGTGGTGGGCCCCTCGGGCGAGGAGATCCACACCGACGAGCATGGCCGGGTGAAGGTGAAGTTCCACTGGGATCGCGAGGCGCCCGGAGACGACAAGAGCTCGTGCTGGGTGCGCGTCAGCCAGGCGTGGGCCGGGCCGGGCTGGGGCGCGCTGTACCTGCCGCGCATCGGCCAGGAGGTGGTGGTGGACTTCCTGGAGGGAGATCCCGACCGGCCGCTCATCACCGGGCGCGTGTACAACGGGCACAACCCGCCCCCGGCGGATCTGCCCGGCGCGCGGACCCAGAGCACGCTGCGCTCGGACTCCAGCCCGGGCGGTGGCGGCTTCAACGAGCTGCGCTTCGAGGACGCCGCCGGCCAGGAGCAGATCTACCTCCATGCCCAGAAGGACATGGACATCGCCATCGAGAACGACAAGACGCAGTCGGTCGGCGGCAACGAGTCGCTCACGGTGGCGAAGGATCGGCGCCGGGACATCGGCGGCAACCAGTCCCTGAGCGTGACGGGCAATGACGAGACGACCGTGCGCGGCAACCAGGAGCTGGACGTGCGCTCCAACCGGACCACCACGGTGGCGGGCAACCACTCGGAGGCGGTGGGCGGCAACCAGACCGTCGAGGTGGGCGGCACGCACGCCCTGCAGGTAGCGCTGGCCTCCGCCGAGACGATTGGCCTGGGCAAGGCGCTGACGGTGGGTGGCGCCTATGCCATCACCGTGGGGGCGGCCATGAACGTGGCGGTGGGCGGGCTCAAGGCCGAGGAGGTGGGCGGAGCCAAGGTGGAGTCCATCGGCGCGCAGAAGACCGAGAAGATCGCCGGCTCGCGGACGCTCACGGTCGGCAAGGAGATGACCGAGGTGGTAGGCGAGGCGCGCACCATCGAGGTGGGCAAGGATCTGTCCCTGAGCGTCGGCGGGACGTTGAACCAGGTGACGAAGAAGACCCACAAGGTCTCGGCCAAGGAGATCGCCCTGGTGGCGGAGGACACCTTCACCATCACCGTGGGCTCGGCCTCGCTCACGTTCAAGAAGAGCGGAGACATCGTCATCAAGGGCGCCAAGATCGAGGTGACCGCCAGCGGCGAGGTCATCATCAAGGGCTCGAAGATCGGCGACAACTGACGCAGGCGCACCTCGGCGCGGGGCGCGGTGTCACCGCACGGCGCGCAGGGTTCCACTGGGGCGCCGGCTCACCTCCGGCGAGGTCCCCGGGTGGACCCGGATGGCCCGGACCTCGAGCGGCTCGCGCTTGAGCACCAGCGGGCTGCGCCAGAGCAGGAACAGGCGCATCACGTCCGTGTCCAGGATCACCGTGTCCAGCTTCAGCTCGAGCCAGGCATCCGGCTGATCCTCACGGGACACCTGCACCCGAGGCGGTGGGATTCCGGGGAGGTTGAACGTGAGCCGGCCCTCGGGGGTGGCGTTGGCGACGACCACGGGCTCGTTGCCCTGGAGGTAGCCGGAGGCGATGAGCCCGGGCGAGGCGGCATTGAGGAACCGCCGATCGAAGTCGCGCGGCAGCAGCGGCTTGCGAGACTTCTCCCAGGCCGCGTCATAGGTGCCCGCGAAGGCGGCGCGCGGATGCCAATGGGGACTGGTGAAGCCGAACCCCGTGGGGGTGGGACGATCACCCCACTCCTTCAGCAGCTGGGTGGGATCCTCCAGGTTGGGCAGGCGCACGCCCTCCTCGAAGCGGCTCCCGCTGGCGCGGAACCCGGTGCCCACCGGATTGCGAGGCTCGAACTGGTGCTTCGTGGCGTCTGGGTTGCTGCGATCCCAGCCGCCGAAGGAGCGCTCGTAGCGCAGGGGGATGCGCTCGAAGGGAGCGGGCTTGGTCATGGTGATGCTGCCCATGCTCTTGAACCAGACCCGATCGCCGATGACCCTCACGCCCTTCTGCAGCGCTCCGATCTTCAGCGCGACGAGCGCCTCGCGAGCGCCTCGCTCCTGCGCGTGGGCGTGGCCCACCAGGACCACGTCCGTGGCGGGCTTGAAGAAGGCGCCCTCGGGCTCGTAGCGATCGCTGGACTCGTCCGAGTCCTCCCACTTCTTACCCGCGACTTCGAGGGGCGCCTGCTCCTCGGCCAGGCTCAGCTTGCCCTGGGGGGTGAGCTCGAACGTGGCCTTCACCACCGGGACGAGCAGTGGCCGCATCTCCTCGTCGGCCAGGAAGAGCGGCTCGAACGTGAAGGGCGTGAGGTTCTCGATGCTGGGGTGCCCCATGCTCCGCTTTCTATCAGGAACCGCGCGTGGCTACCCCTTCACGTCGATGAACCAGGAGGCCTGGATCCGGTCGAGGAACTCCTGGGCCTTGAAGGCCGGGATCCAAGCCGGGTCATCGGGCCTGGAGGCAGCCAGGGCGGCATCGAGCGCCTCCCGGAGATCGTGCGCCAGCGCGATGCGCTCCTGTCCACTCTGCTGCAGGGAGGGCTCCAGCGTCCGCAGGAGGCCATCGGCTCCGATAAGCGCGAGCTGCGCGGCCTGCGCGTCCGTGGGGACTCGGGTGTACGCGAACAGCTCGTGGCTCAGCGAGTACACGAGGATGAGCTGGAGCCGGGCGTCCATCATCCGCGTCAGGCGGGCATATGGCTCGTCCTCCTCGACCTCCATGGAGTCCTTGCCCAGGTACTCGAGCGCTCCATCGAGGGTGCAGGCGCCGCTGATGACGAGCGCGAACAGATCCGGCGCCAGCGCGGTCTCGTTGGTGGCGTCACGCTCGGTGGCCATGCGCGCGAAGCTTCGGCGCCCGGCCTCGGCGTTGGTCCGCCCCGTGCCGAGATAGCCATAGGCCTGATCGTAGTGCTCGCGAGAGGGCGCGGTGAGCAACTCCTCCATCACGGACAGGTAGAGGAAGCGGGAGAAGCCTGACGTGACGAGGCGTTGCCGGGCCACCCGGGCCTGGTAGGCGGTGGTGGCCTTGCGCAGGTCCTCGATGGCGCCGGTGAGGGTCGCGTCCAGCTCCGGGCCCACGAGGAGGGCCGGCGAGGAGCGCAAGTCCATACGCCCCTGGACGTCGGCCCGCAGGCGAGCTTCCGAGCCCTGGTAGAGCGCCAGCGCCTGAGCCGCCTTGTCTCCGGCGACCGCGACGTTCGCCGTGGCCGCATCGAACAGGGCGAGGATGTCGTCGATCCTCTGGAGCCGCAGCTCCTGCGGCGCGGAGTTCGCCGGATCGAAAGCGAGGTACTCGGTCGGCGAGTCGCACTGCGGGGAGACCTGCGGCTCCGACACGGGAGGTGGTTTCTCTTCCCCGCCGCACCCCAGCAACAGGGTCGCCGCCAGCACCGCGCTTACTCCCACTGACTGCATCCGCCTCATCGCACCTCTCCGTTCACCGCCTCTGGAGTCTACGCTGTAACTTTGAGCCAGCTCTGGGGTTCTCTCCTCAGACGGACAACATCGGAGCCGCCGGGGCTCCGACCTTCGAATCCACACCCGAGGAGACCTCCCATGCGCATCAAGACCGCTGTGCTGTCGACCGCCCTTGCCTCACTGCTGCTCGCCACCTCCACGCTCGCCGCCGAGAACCCCGCACCCCAGGCCCAGGAGTTCCAAGAGGGCCATGGCCATGGAAACCGGGAAGAGCGGATGGCCCACAGGCTGGAGCGCATGGAGCACCGGCTGGATCGCGCCGTGGAGAAGGGCCGGCTCACGCAAGCCCAGGCGGATCAGTTCAAGGCCGAGGCTCGCCAGCTCCGTGACGAGGTCCAGGCCCAGCGCCAGGCCAACGGGGGCCAGCTCACCGACGCGCAGCGCGAGCAGTTCCACCAGCGCCGGCAGGCCCTGCACGAGAAGGTGAAGGCCGCGGTCCAGGCCACCGCGCCGCGGCAGGGCACCTGAGCCCTCCGAGCCAATCAGTCGAAGAGGCCCTGGAGGTAGAAGCGCCCATCCTGCGCGTCCCGGAAGACCCAGGCCGGGCCCAGGCCCTCGAAGTGGACCCGGTAGTAGTCCCGGCTGTAGGGCGACTGGGCCCACCACTCACCGCCCAGGCGCTCGGGGCCGGCCATCGCCACCACCCGGCGCCGCTTGCCCAGGAGCCACGCCGCGAGCAGCTCTCCGGACTCCGTTACCTCGGCGTCCAGCGTGGCGGGCTTCGCCAGCAACCGGGAGGGGCGCTCCTTCAGCGCCTCTTCCACGGGTAGCTCCACCTCTTCCTCCGGCAGCAGCTCTCCCGCCATGCCTCGTGAGGAGGCGGGAGGGCGGAAGGCTCGGGCCGCGTAGGCCTGCTCGGGGCGATGGACTGCCTCCAGCGAGGCGGAGAAGAGTGACTCCTCGCCCAGCGTCGTGGCCAGCCGGGACAGCACCACCTCCAGCGCCGCATCTCCCTCCGGCGTGTCTCCCAGCGCGAGCTGCTGGCCGCGATCCTCGTTGTGCTCCTCCACTCGCACCGAGATCGTCGCGACCGGGTTCTCCAGCCGCAGATCCGACAGCCGGTGCCGAGCCAGATCCAGCAGCAGCTTCGCGCGCGCGGTGGGCCGGGCCAGCGTGAGCGGCAGCTCCATCTGGCCGGTGGGATCCAGCTTCAGCACGAAGTTCAGCCGCACCGCCGCCCGCTTGCGCCCGGCCAGCCGCGCGCAGAGCCGGTCCAGCACCGTCTTGAGCGCGAACTGCAGGGGCTCGAAGGACTCGGCGGGCCAGTCCAGCGTCATCCGCTCCTCGAGCACCTCCTCCAGCACCGCGGCGACGAAGGGCGTGTCATCCCCTCCTCGGCAGAGCGTATGGGCCTGCAGTCCTGCCGCGCCCCCGCGAGCCGTCACCGCCCCCGCCGGCAGCGCCGCCACCTCTCCTAGCGTGCTGAGCCCGAGCGCCGCGAAAGCCTCCCGCTCTCTTCCCTCCAGGGCCACCAGCGGCAGAGGCGCCAGCGCCCGGGCACTGTCTCCCTCCGCCACCACCAGCACGGGCCGCGAGCCATGACGGGCCAGCGTTCGCGCGGTGAACAGCTCCGAGGCCACCACCGCCCTGCCCCGGTAGCCATGGCCGGAGCAGACCTCCAGCGCCCGCAGGCACAGCCCCTCCTCGCCACCGAAGAGGTGCGCCGCGCTCGCGTCGAACCACATCCCGTCCGGCTCGGAGAGTTGGAAGCCCGGGGCGACACACATCAGCGCCTCGCCCAACGACGTCAGCGCGCGAAGCTCATCCTCGGCTCGGTAGGGAAAGTGCTGAAGCGAAGGCTCGAGGGCCGTGGCGGCCGTCAGCGTCAGCCCTGAACGAATCCCCGCCTTCAGAGCGCTCGACGAGGCGAAGGCCACTCGCCGCTGGCCGCGGACCTCCTCCTCCAGCACGAAGGGCTTCCCGGCCAGCGCGGGCACCTCGATGACCTTGCGCTGCGCTGGAAAGCGCGAGAAGTGCAGGTACCCCAGCCGCATGAGCCCCTCCGCCCTCCTCTCTCAGCGCGGCGCGGTGCCCGTCCCCAGCACGGAACGGAAGGACGGCATCGAGGCATCACGGCCCGGGCGCTGGCCCATGATTCCGCACCCGTTGCGCTTCTCCCACGAACGCGCTCGCTGGAAGTCCGGGACGAGATCCTCCCCGGTCGGCATCTCCCCCGCGAGCAGCACGGACGCTTCGCCCTCGGGGCCCAGCGCCGGATAGAGCGAGTGCCACGGCATCACGGCCCGCGTCCCCAGCCCACCCTGCCGGCTGCGCACCACCTCCACCGCGAGCCCTTCCGGCCCCAGAGACTCGGTCCGCATGCGCGTCACGCCGTCCGCGGGAGCGCTCGGAGAGGACAGCAGCAGCAGCAGGCTCCCGCCCCGGAAGGCCGCGTCCGCCAGCTTCTTGCCCTCGGCCAGCGACAGCCGCACGCCCGAGGACTTCCCACCGGCCAGGCCCTGGTTGAGATCCAGCACCACGCACGCGAACGCGCCGCTCCGAGCCAGCTGCACCGCCGTCCACGCGAGCTGTGAAGGCTCCTTGGGCCGGACGATGAGCAGCCGGGACAGATCCACGCCCATGGCCGCGGCGGCGGGCGGATAGAGCTCCTTGGGTCCATCCACCCAGGCGCACAGCCGCTGCTCCTTATGAGCCGCCGCCACCGCGCGCAGCGCCAGGCTGGTGCGCCCGGAGGCCGCCTCGCCGCACAGCTCCAGGGCCTGCCCCAGCGGGAACCCGCCCGAGGGAAGCAGCGCATCCACCTCGGCCACCCCGGTGCGCAGCGTCGCCAGGTAGCTGCGAGGCGCGGCCTGCAGCTGGCGGATCCGCTCGCGCAGCTGCTCGACCACTGCTCCCGTTCGCTGTTCGGCCGCCGTGCTCATCACACCTTCTCCGGGCGAGCTGATCTACACGCTCGTTCAGTATGCTCACGGATCTGACAGACGGCACGAAGGACCCACCGCGGTGGTCTCGTCCGCGCGACCTGGGTCCTCGCGATCCATGCGGGATCACGAGGGCTCAGCCCGTCCACCCAACCCAACAGGCCGGATCGCCGCACGCGACAGCCAGCATCGCCTCGTTCACCCGGCCACTTCGCGGCCGGAGGAGAACTCGGAATTTTCCCGAGAATAAACGCGCGCGCCGATTTACCGGCCTGGGATCCAACAAACGCGCGCTCAGGCCGATTTCTCGGCTCCGGCCGCGCCGCCGCTCCCTCAACCGGCCTCGGACAAGCACCGATATGCGGTCCCCACGGGGTCCACGGAAGGTAGCGGCTACCCCGCGCAGAGCAGCTTCACCTCGACGCCCTGGTCATCCCCCCGGCGCAGGCAGCCTCCCAGGAAGAAGATGCGGGCGGGCCGGTTCTCCCCGGAGGGATCGTAGCGCAGCTCTCCCCCCGCCACGCTGCACTTCTGCACCGTCCCGTCCGCGCGCGTCACCAGCACCTGCGCCAGCTGCGGATCCGGCAGGTTCATCACCTCGATGCTCTGCGAGATGGCCGCCAGCTCCGCGATCTTCACCAGCGAGTCGCGGTAGTTCGGCTTGCAGATGGAGTCCAGGTTCTCCAGCCGGCTGTCGAAGCGCTCGGCCATGGCCCGGTGCCGGGTCCCCGCTCCATTGGATGTCGGACAGTCCACATTGCGCACGAACGTGCCCTGCGGCGTCACGTCCTGCACCTGGCCCACGCTCTTGTTGCTCAGCCCCACCGGGCCGATCGTGGCCCACAGCACCTCGCGCGCCGCCCCCGTCGAGTCCTTCAGCCCCTGGAAGAGGTTGAAGTACTCGTCCACCGGGGTGAGCTTGTCCGCCTCGTCCGTGCAGATGTCGCGCGAGGTCTCCTGCGTCAGGATCACCGGCGGCGGCCGCTGCGTGGAGCTGCAGTCGTTCTCATCCGAGACCACCACCACCAGCAGCCGCGCCCCGTCCCTCAGGAAGCCGCCGTTGCCCCCCTGCTCTATCGGCGCCGTGGCCAGCGAGGAGGCCACCGCCAGCCGCACTGCCTCGAAGGGCGTCTCCTGCCCGCTGCCGCTGGTTCCCTGGAACACCAGCCGGCGGAACTTCTCCAGCAGCTCCGGGTCCGAGCCCTCGATGTAGCGCTCAGCGCTCGGCTCCCCACTCGCCGTGGGAACGGGCCTCAGATGGCCGGATTCTTCCGCGTACTCTCGATAGGACTCGCGGTTATTAGCAAAGGAGCGTTGATAGACGCTCGTCGTGATCACACCGACCCGGAAGTCCTGGGTCACCCCGCCGCCCTGCTGCAGCTCGGACAGGAACGCGGGCAGCTCCGTGGCGATCCCCTCCTGCTCCTCCGCCATGGAGCCGGAGTTGTCGATCACGAAGAGGATGTCCGTCTTCTGCGCGTTGATCACCGGGGCCTGCGCGCTGCACTTCCCCGGCACCGTCGATCCCGGTTGGTCCACCGGCGAGCTACAGGCCGCTCCCCACGCCAGGGCGGCGGCCAGAAACATGGAACGGGCAAGCCTTCGGGCCCTCATATGCGGTCCCTCCCGATGCGCGACGCCACTGGACACGCCGCATCAGAGATTAGAAGTTGAAGAAGGTGTCCAGCATGCCCCACCAGCCACGGCCGCGCGACAACCGTCCAGCAGGAGAATCCCCTACTGGAAAAGTGCACGTTGCGTTTGCCATGGGCGTTTTGGTTGCTACGTTGGGTCCACTGGCACAGAAGAATAGTGTGTAATCAACAGCCCGACACCCAGGCGGGCGCTGAGAGGGTCGAACCACATGTCTGACGAGAAGAAGAAAGGCTCCGCCGCCAGCGCCATGCCGACGGCCATGGCTCCTCCGGGCCTTATCAACAAGGAGGACATCCCGCAGGTGCTGCCCATCCTGCCCCTGCGGAACTCCGTGTTCTTCCCGGGCGGTGTGCTCCCTCTGGCGGTGGGCCGCCAGAAGACCATCGCCCTGATCAAGGACGCGGTCCGGGACGACCAGGTGATCGGCGTCGTCACCCAGCGGCGGGCTGAGGAGGAGGATCCGGGCGCTTCGGACCTCTACACCATGGGGACCGTCGCCCGCATCGTGAAGCTGTTGAAGATGGGCGAGGACAACTACTCGCTCGTCGTCCAGGGTCTGGCCCGCTTCCGCGTGCTGGAGCTGGTGCAGGAGGCCCCCTACCTCAAGGCCCGCGTGGACGCGGTCGAGGACAAGACTTCGGCGGAGAACGTCGAGGTGGAGGCGCTCGGCATCAACCTGAAGAAGCTCGCCCGTGAGGTGATCGAGCTCATGCCGGAGCTGCCCGCGGCGGCCACCGAGCTGGTCGAGTCGATTACGCACCCGGGCCACCTGGCGGACCTGATCGCCGCCAACGTGGACGTGCCCATCGAGGAGAAGCAGGCCGTCCTCGAGACGGTGGACCTCAAGGCGCGCATGAAGCTGGTGCTGGAGCTGCTCAACCGCAAGCGCGAGATCCTCAAGCTCTCCAACAAGATCGACTCCGCCGTGAAGGGCGAGATGTCGAAGACCCAGCGCGAGTACTACCTGCGCCAGCAGCTCAAGGCGATCAAGGAAGAGCTCGGCGAGATGGGCGAGGAGGAGGAGGAGCTCGACGAGCTGCAGGAGCGCCTGAAGAAGGCCGGCCTGCCGCCGGACGTGGAGAAGGTGGCCCAGAAGGAGCTCAACCGCCTGAAGACGATCCCGGCGGCCTCCAGCGAGTACACCGTCGCGCGCACCTACCTGGATTGGATCGCGGATCTGCCGTGGGCCAAGCTGTCCGAGGACAACCTGGACATCGAGAACGCGCGCCAGGTGCTGGACAAGGACCACTTCGGCATCAAGAAGGTGAAGAAGCGCATCCTGGAGTACCTGGCGGTGCGCAAGCTGAAGAACGACATGCGCGGCCCCATCCTCTGCCTGGTGGGTCCTCCGGGTGTCGGTAAGACGTCGCTTGGCCAGAGCGTCGCCAGGGCCACCGGCCGCAAGTTCGTCCGCCTGTCGCTGGGCGGAGTGCGGGACGAGGCGGAGATCCGTGGCCACCGGCGCACCTACGTCGGCGCGCTCCCGGGCCGCTTCATCCAGAGCATGAAGAAGGCCGGCACGAAGAACCCGGTGATGATGCTCGACGAGATCGACAAGCTGGGCGCGGACTTCCGCGGCGACCCGAGCGCGGCGCTCCTCGAGGTGCTGGATCCGGAGCAGAACAACTCGTTCAGCGACCACTACCTGGATGTGGCGTTCGATCTGTCGAAGGTGATGTTCATCGCCACGGCGAACCAGTTGGATCCCGTCCCTGGGCCGCTCCGTGACCGCATGGAGATCATCGAGCTGTCGGGCTACACGTTCGAGGAGAAGCAGCAGATCGGTCGCATCCACCTCGTCCCCAAGCAGCTCAAGGAGCACGGGCTGTCGCCGGATCACATCGAGATCCTGGACGATGCGCTGCTGATCCTGACCACCGCGTACACGCGCGAGGCCGGTGTGCGTAACCTCGAGCGGCGCATCGCCGACATCTGCCGCGCGGTGGCGGTGGAGGTGGCGGGCGGGAAGATGGATAAGCAGACGATCAACGGCGAGCGGGTCAAGGAGATCCTCGGGCCCGAGACGTTCTACTCGGAGGTGGCCGAGCGCACGGAGGTGCCGGGCGTGGCCACGGGTCTGGCCTGGACGGCGGCCGGCGGCGATCTGCTCTTCATCGAGGCGACGAAGATGGCGGGCAAGGGCGGCATGACGCTCACCGGCCAGCTCGGCGACGTGATGAAGGAGAGCGCCACGGCGGCCCTGAGCTACCTGCGCAGCAAGGCGGAGGCGCTGGGCATCAACCCGAACTTCCTCGAGAAGACGGACCTGCACCTGCACTTCCCCGCGGGCTCCATCCCCAAGGATGGTCCCTCGGCCGGCGTCACCATCCTCACCGCGCTCACCAGCCTGCTGACGGGCATCCGGGTGCGCAGCGACACGGCGATGACGGGCGAGGCCACGCTGCGAGGCCTGGTGCTGCCGGTGGGCGGCATCAAGGAGAAGGTGCTCGCGGCGCACCGCGCCGGCATCAAGCGGGTGATCCTGCCCGAGCGCTGCCGCAAGGATCTGGTGGACGTGCCGGATCAGGCCAAGAAGGAGCTGGAGTTCATCTTCGCCACGAAGATGGACGAGGTGCTGATCGCGGCGCTGGAGAGCTCGCCGTTCAAGAACACCTCGGGAGCCCAGGGCGGCGGCGAGCAGCCGCAGACGCCGCTGGCGGGCGCTACCGCGGACGGCTCTCCGGAGATCCGGGCGCAGGCCGCCGAGGCCCGGAACTGACGTTCCCTCCTCGCGGTCCGTAGCCCTCTGAGACGGGCGGGTTCCTTCGGGAGCCCGCCCGTTTTCTTTTGAGCGTCCAGGGCCAGTCCCACTCCAGGAAGTCGCACGAGGCGTGGCCATTTGCGGCATCCTCCCTGCCCTACTTCGGTGGGAGAGGAGCCATGCGATGAAATACGTCAGCCTGGGCCGGACCGGCCTGAAGGTGTCCCGCATCTGCCTGGGGTGCATGAGCTACGGCAGCACCTCGTGGCGCCCCTGGGTGCTGAACGAGGAGGCCGCCCAGCCGTTCTTCCGCAAGGCGGTGGAGAGCGGCATCAACTTCTTCGACACGGCGGACGTGTACTCGCTGGGCGTGAGCGAGGAGATCACCGGCCGGGCGCTCAAGCGCTACGCGAAGATGGAAGAGGTGGTGGTGGCCACCAAGGTCTTCAACTCCATGGGCGACGGGCCCAACATGAGCGGCCTGTCCCGCAAGCACATCGTCCAGGGCTGCGAGGCGAGCCTGAAGCGCCTGGGCGTGGAGACGATCGATCTCTACCAGATCCACCGCTTGGACACGCGCACGCCCATGGAGGAGATCCTCGAGGCGCTGGACCACCTCGTGCGGCAGGGGAAGGTCCGCTACCTCGGCGCCAGCTCCATGTACGCGTGGCAGTTCGCGAAGATGCTGGGCCTGTCCGAGCGCAACGGCTGGGCGAAGTTCGTCTCGATGCAGCCCCACTACAACCTCGTCTACCGCGAGGAGGAGCGCGAGATGCTGCCGCTGTGTGAGTCGGAGGGCGTCGGCGTGATTCCGTGGTCCCCGCTGGCGCGAGGGCTGCTGACGGGCTCGCGCAAGTCCACCGAGGACCAGGAGTCCACGTCCCGCGCGGGCTCGGATCCGTTCGCTTCGAGGCTCTATGATCACCCCAGCGACTGGGACGTGGTGGAGGCCGTGAAGAAGGTGGCGGACACGCGAGGCAAGTCGATGGCGGAGGTGGCGCTGGCGTGGATGCTGTCCAAGCCGGCGGTGACGGCCCCCATCATCGGTGCCACGAAGCTGAACCACCTGGAGGCCGCCATCCAGGCGGTGAATCTCCAGCTCACGAAGGAGGACCTCCAGGCCCTCGAGGCGCCCTACAAGCCCCACGAGGTCCGAGGGATCGGGTTCTAGCCCCCGGAATGAGCGGATGCGGGAACGCCGCGGCTTCCTCCGGTGTCGGAATCCCCATGTCGAGAGTCCTCACGCTGCTCCTGAGCTGTGTCGTACTCCTCGGGAGCGTCCACACCGCGCATGCGCAACCCGCGACGGGCGCGCCTGCCGCGATCCTGCCCTCCTGGCCCGCGCCCGGGGCTCCGCTGACGGTGCAGCCGCTCACCGTGCCCAAGGGCCTCCGCAAGAAGCGCATCTATCTGGACGCGGGCCACGGCTACCGGGACAACACGGGCAACTCCTCCGTCACCTGCGAGGACGAGGCGGACTTCACGCTCCGCGTGGCCCAGGATCTGGCTCGGAGGTTGGAGGCCACCGGGCGCTTCCAGGTCCGCCTCAGCCACAAGGCCGGGCAGGACGTCTCGTACCGCACTCGCATCTCCGAGGCGGAGAGCTGGAAGGCCGATGCCTTCGTGAGCCTCCACTCGGATGCTCGAGGCGAGGCCACCTGGTGGGAGCCGACTCCGGGCCAACGGTGCCTGCGCCAGGACTCGACGCCGGGGTTCAGCGTGCTCTGGGCGGACGACACCGCCGAGCCCCTGAAGACCCGCCGAGTCACCCTGGCGAGGGCGCTCTCCCAGCACATCGCGCAGGCTGGCTTCCTGCCCTACAACGGCGTGGACTACGTGAACCTGTACGCCGGAGATCCCGAGCACCCAGGCGTCTTCGTGGATCGGCACGAGCCCGGCTACCGCATCATGATGCTGCGCCGGCCGCGCATCCCCTCGGTGATCATCGAGACGCACCACGCGCTCGACTTCGAGGAGGCCGCGCGCTGGAAGGAGCCTCGGACGCTGGAGGCCTTCGCCGCGGCGGTGGCGCAAGGGCTGGTGGATGCGTTCTCCGGCTCCGCCGCCCCGCCCCCTGCCGTGGCGACGACCGGAGTGGCCGCCCAGAAGTAACGCGAGGCTCGGGCCGAGCGGCGTTCACTTCTCTTTCGCGAGCTCGTCCACCTGCTTCTGGAGATCGCCCGTCTCCTTGAAGAACTCGTCCACCGAGGAGGCCGGCATCAGCCGGAAGGGAGCGGGCAGCAACGAGCGGGGGAAGTGCAGCGCCGTGCTGAAGTCCTCGTTGCCCAGCAGCTCCTGCGCCTGGACGAGCACACCGAAGCCCACGATCACGGCGGCGACCATCACCCCCAGCCTCCGCGAGGCCCAGCGCGTCACGTAGCGCAGGTGCCAGAACAGGCCCCACCCGACCAGCGCCAGGTTCAACGTCAGCCCCAGCAGCTGGTGCGGCTTCTCCCAGGCCAGGATGAAGCTGAGCACCATCATCAGGCCGGGGATGCAGATGATGCCCAGCAGCACCAGGCTGCCAATGGCCCCGTGGGCCCGGAAGTGGAACTGGCGGCGCGCGATCCGGCTCGCGATGGACCAGGCTCCCGCCCAGAGCAGCGCGAGCGCGGTGGGTAACAGCGTCGAGAACAGCAGATCGCCCCAGTCCGTCTTGTCGTAGCTCGTCAGATAGCTGGAGAGGAGCGAGGCCAGCATCACCGCCCCGAGTGCCCCCAGGAAAGCCTGAGGCCGATCCAGGAGGCGCCGCTGGGGAGCGACCTGGAGCTCGGCCAGCAGCGCCTCGGGCACCGGGTAGGCACGCCCTCGGAAGCGCAGCACCGTGTCTCCCACCATCACCCGCGCGTCCTGGGTGAGCTCCAGCTCGGCCATCCGAGCCCAGGGCTCCAGCCGGAAGGTGCCGTTGCGGCTCCCCAGATCGCGCGCCACCAGCGCGCCGCTCTCCGTGCGCTCAATGCGCAGGTGCGCCGGAGAGACCTTGGGATCGTCCAGGATGACATCGTTCGTGTAGCCACGTCCCACCGTGACGGGGAAGCGCTCCAGCTTGTGGCGCGCGTGGACGGCGTCCCCCTCCAGCACCTCCAGGAAGATCACTTCGTCCACGACAGCCCCTCCAGGTAGCGGCGAGCCAGCTTCTCGGCATTCTCCGGCGAGAAGCCCGCCAGGGTGAGGCTCGTGTCCAGGCCCTGGTTGCCCGAGGGCAGCGCGGCGGCGCGGAGCACCAGATCGTAGAGCCCCGGGAACTTCTTGTAGGCCCGCAGGCACAGCCCGGCGCGCACGGTGAGCCCTCCCGTGTTCACGAACTCCGAGTGACAACGGAAGTTCGTCACGTCCTCGCGCGTGGCCTCCACCACCGAGGGATCCGAGGCGAAGAAGGCGCTGTAGAGCGCGGAGAAGCGCAGCGTCCCCAGCTTCGTGGAGGACACGTGCTGGTGCGTGTAGCCCACCGCGCCCGTGCGGTGATCCGAGGACAGGAACAGATCCTCCTCGGAGGAGCACTGGTAGTTCGTCACCGTGTAGAGCGCCTCGGGATCATGCGGCGTGTCTCCCCAGCACTTGAGGAACGGGAGCCAGCGCCCAGGCACCCGGTACGGCCCCAGCGACTGCTGAGGCAGTGGCGTGGCGAGCATCCGCTCGGTGACGCGCTGCTGGTGATCGAGCAACTGCGAGCGCACGGAGGCCATGATCGCCGAGGGCTCCGAGTCCGCCGGCTTGGCCGCGAGCGCCCGCGTCAGCAGCGCCCGGGCGTGCTCCACCGGCACGAGGAAGCCCACCTGGTTGCCCATGGTGGCCACGTTGACGCCCACCACGCGGCCCTCTCCGGTGAGCGTGGGGCCGCCGCTCATGCCCGGGTTGATGGAGCCGGTGAAGTGGACTCGATCATAGAGGGCGTCCTGGACGAGCCCGTTGTAGGTGCCCTCGACGATGGTGGTGCCCAGATCGCGCGGGTTGCCCATGGCGAACAGGCGCGTGCCCTGAAGCGGCGGCTTCTCCAGCAGCGCGAAGAAGTCCGGCACCTTCTGGTCCAGCTTGATCACGGCCAGATCGTCCACCACGTCCACGTCGAGCAGCTTCACCGGCACGGGCTCTTGATCGGTCCGGACGAGCTCCGCGGTGTAGTCCTCCGGGTGCATCACCAGATCCGAGACGACGTGGTAGTTGGTGATCGCGTGCCCGTCCGCGCTCACGAAGAAGGCCGAGCCGATGGACGACTTGGTCCCCGAGCGGCTCTCGATGATGCGGACCTGGGCCACCCGGCGCTTGATGCGCTCGAACAGCTCGCTGGTGGCGGGCGGCAGCGTGGCCACCGGGAGCTGCGGCACGGCCTCCTCTTCATCCGCGTCCCCGGGAGCCGAGCCGGCCTGATCAGGCTCGGAGGTGGGAGCGGCAGCGGGAGGCTTGGCGGGCACCGGGCCCTGCGCGAGGATGACGAGGACGAGAAGAGCGACCATGCACACCCCACAGTAGCGGAGGCGCGCCCTTGCGTCTTTTCCCGAGCGTGCCAGAACAGGGGCGAGGACTCCCATGAACCCGATCCTTCCTGCTCTCGGACTCTGTGCCCTCCTCCTCACCCTGCCCGTCCAGGCGGCCGCCCCGGATCCCTTGGTGCAAGGCACGGAGGATCATGAAGCCCAGATCCTCGGCTGGTCCGCCGACGGCAAGCGCTTCGCCATGCGCCTCTACCTGCACCCGCCCTTCACCTCGCGCGCGGCGCCCAATCCGCCGCCGTACTGCGAGGGCTACGTGAACCACGAGAATCACTACTTCCACGGCGGGCTCGTCTGGCTGGCCTATGAGCGTGGCCACCTGCTCGACAGCTTCGTCATCCTCGCCCCGGACACGTGCACCCCCATCCCCGAGGCGGAGCAGCGGCTGGCGGCCGCGAAGAAGAAGCTGGCCGAGCTGGGCATCAGCCTGGAGGCCACCGGCCAGGAGCTCGTCCCTCCCGTCAACACCAACACCCTCGCCGTGGACCAGGGGCCTCATGCCCCCTACACGCTGGAGTACGAGGAGCACACCACTGCGCAGGCCCCGAACTCGAAGTCCGGGAACAAGCGTGGCACCCTGGAGCAGTCCGTGTACATGCAGCAGGGAAAGGCTCGGCAGAAGCTGCTCGGGCGCAAGGTCCCCTACGAGTACTCGGCGGCCATGATGGGCTACCTGAGGACGGGGCTGGATCGGGTGTGGCTGTCGCCGTCGGGCTCGACGATGGTGGTGCTGGGCTACGAGCGCGTGGGCAACATGAGCGGAGGCCGCAAGTCCCTGCGGATGCTGGGCATGCTGGGCTGGTCGGGCAACGCGCTCAAGCCGCTCTGAGTGCAGGCTCGTCTCCACCGTCCGGACTCGAAATCTGCCGCCTGCACGAAACTTCTGAGAGGGTTTCTCGATAATTGAGAACACAGGTCCCTCTTGCCGGAGAACCCATGAAAGTCACCGCCTCGAAGCCGCAGCTGACTCAGACCGCCACGGCCTCAACCTCCGAGGGCGTGCTCAAGACCCGGCACGACACGCTCAAGACCCGCCACGACACGCTCAAAACCCGGCATGACGCGACGCGTGATTCCTTCGAGCCCGCGCTCAAGACCCGCCACGACACGCTCAAGACCCGCCACGACACGGCGCAGAGCTCCGAGGGCGTGCTCAAGACCCGCCACTGAGCCACACCGTCCGAGCCTGAGGTCACTTCTTCACAGTGACCGCCAGGAAGCCGCTGAACCTTCCGCCCGTGTCCGCGTTCCCGCCCTGAAGCGAGGCCGGATACAGGCGGGAGATGTTGCCTCTTCCCCGCCATGAGAAGGAGCGGACCGGATTAGGTCGCTTGCCGCGTCTTGCCTCACAGCATGTCACCTCCTAGCTACGAGACGCTGGATGGCTCAACGCCGGAGATCACCCCGCTGGCGGCGGAGCACGGGCGGCGGCTCCCCTTGTCCGCCTTCACCCTGCTGGCCGGAGGAGATGCCTTCGAGTCCCGCGGTGGCAAGCCACCCCCGGACGGCGCGGCCCGGGCTCGCGCGTATGTGAAGGCCCAGGTGACGCTCGTGGCCCACGGCGCGCCCCCCGAGCAGTTCCAGCGCGTGGAGGCGGACATCGTCCGGCAGCTCTCGGGCAACCTCCAACTGATTGGACGCCTGGAGGCTTCGCGGCCGGTGACGATCGATCTCATCCCTCCCGGTCAGCCCATGGCGAAGTACGGCTATCCGCGCTCCGTCTCGCCGCAGGCCGCGGGGCTCTTCTGGGATCACCCCGACTGGGAGCGGGCGCGCATCGCGCTGAAGCAGGACAAGATCGGCGTCGAGCCGCACCTGGTCTTCCACGAGATGGCGCACGCCATCCAGGGCCTGGCCTTCACCCAGGAGGAGAACGATCTCGTCTACCGCACCATGCTGCGCACCTACCGCAGCCGCGCCATGGTGGACGAGGTGTTCGCCCTCTACAGCGAGCGGGAGTTCATCCCCTCCGTCACCGCCCATGATCTGCGCGCCCCCGGCGTGTACGGCCTGGCGCGCCAGCGCTGGAACGAGGAGCACCTCTTCACCCGCTTCGTGCGCAACCTGTACTTCCCCTACAAGCCGCTGGCGGGCCAGGGCTCGGGCGGCTCGTTCTCCTCGTTCGAGGGCTGAGGTCCAGGCAGGGAGCGCGGCGGCTGCTGGCCGGGTGCACCTTGACAGGGTGTCCGCTATAACGGATATATTGCTTCATCCGTTTTCACGGACGACCGTCCGATAACGAAGAGGGTGGTTCCATGAGCGCTGCCGTGATCGACCTGCAGGACTTCCGCAAGAAGCGAGAGGCCGAGCAGTGTCAGATGGCACGCCCCGCCCCAATCCGGCCTTGGCTGCCGGTCTGGGTGTGGGTAATGGTCTGGCCTGCATGAAGTCCGTACGGGAGAACACCGGCCGTAAGAGTCGAGGCGCCTCGGCCCGCCGCAAGGAGGCGGAGCCCACCCCGGAGCTCGTGCCTGCCCCTCCAGAGCCCCCCGCGACCAAGCCACCCGACGCCCGCTCCCCCGGCGCCTCTGCTCCCACCGGAGACGAGGCGTGGACGTACGAGGTGGCTCACCCGGATGCGGATCAGGATCTGGTGCCGATTGTCGGCCGGAACCTGCGGCGGCTGCGGATGCAGCGAGGGCTGTCGCTCGAGCGGCTGTCAAAGGCCTCGGGCGTGAGCCGGGCGATGCTGGGTCAGATCGAGCTTGGCCAGAGCGCGCCCACCATCAACGTGCTGTGGAAGATCGCCCGCGCGCTGGATCTGCCGTTCTCCACACTGATCAGCACCACGGGCGGCGCGGGCACTCGGCTGATGCGGGCCTCGCAGGCCAAGCGGCTCACCTCGCACGATGGGCGCTTCGCGTCCCGGGCGCTCTTCCCGTTCGACGAGCCCCGGCGGGTGGAGTTCTACGAGCTGCTGCTCAAGGGCCACAGCGAGGAGCGGGCCGAGCCCCACCCGCCCGGCACGCTGGAGAACCTCATCGTCACGCGCGGCACGGTGGAGATGGAGATCGGCGCCGAGCGCCACCTGCTCGCCACGGGAGACGCCATCCTCTTCGAGGCCGACAAGCCCCACGTCTACCGCAACGTGGGGCCCGAGGACGTCACCATGTACCTGGTGATGACGTACGCCGAAGCGGTGGGGTGAGCTACTTGGCCATGCCCATCATCATGGGCATGCCGTTGCACATCATCATCATCGGCGCGCCCATGGCCATCATGGAGTTCATGGCGTCGCAGCACTCCTTCATCATCGCCATGTCCTGACCGTCCATCGGCATCATCTTGCAGACCATGCCGTCCTTGCCCATCTCGCAGGTCATCCGGGTCATCATCGGCATCATCTGACGCATCATCATGGGCATCATCATCGGCATGCCCATGCCCATGGGCATCATCATCGGGTTCATGCCCATGCCCTGGTTCATCATGGGGTTCATGCCGCCCATCATCATGGGGTTCATGCCCATCATCCCGCCCATCATCATCGGGTTCATGCCCATCATCGGCATGCCCATGTTCATCATGGGGTTCATGCCCATCATCGGCATGGGCATGGGCATCTGCTGCTGAGGCATGGGCATCGGCATCGAGTTCGCGGTCATCATGGTCGGGTCGTCTCCCCCCGGTTCCCCGGGATGTGAAGAAGCGCCGTGTGGATAGAGCAGGTGCCCTGAGACCGCGAGTGCGCGGCAAAACACTCGTGCGCTTTCCTCCGGGGCAACGGAGGCTCGGCCAAGACGGCGGAGGCGCTGCCGCCTCACGCGGAGGATCGTCTGTTGGCGCGGACGAGGACGTCACGCGCAGGACGAAGGGCTCCCGTTAGAGACCGCACACCCAGGAGCCCTCGGGGGCAAGACGCGCTCAGTCTTCCGCGTCGCCGTCCTGGCTCTTGTGGGCGCTCTCCAGCAGGGCCCACAGCATCTTCACGCCCAGGTTGGGTTGCTCGCGGCTGAGCTTCATCAGGGCGGAGCGGCTGAAGCGCAGGGCCTCGCCCTCGGAGACAGCCCGGCAGGCCATGGGCGCGGGGATGGTGCCCGCCAGCGCCCGCTCTCCGAAGAAGGTCGCCGGGCCCTGCTCGATACTGCGGCCGTCCTTGGTGATCTCCACGCGGCCGGAGACGACGACCCAGAAGGCGTCGAGCGGATCGCCCTGCTTGAGCAGCTCGTCCCCATCCTCGAAGGGGTGCCGCTGGCCGGCCTCGAACAGCTTCTTGAGCTCCGTGCCGTTGAGCTGGCCAAACAGGGAGGAGGTCTTCAGCGCCTCCATCCCCTCCATCATGTACAGCGGGTTGACCGCCAGTTCCGTGCGCTCGTTGTCGTTGCTCTGTCCCACGTGCCCCTCCCGGCATACGTCTTGCCCCAGACGCTAGAGGCAAAGCCGCGGGCCGGGCAACGGCTGGATGCCACTCCGCCCCCCTTTGCCGTGCTTCCCGTCAGGCGTGGCGCAGGAGGGAGAAGAGGCGGCGGCGTCCACGGACCGATCGGGAGAACCCGGGCAGGCGGCGCTGCGCTCGGAGCACCGTCCCGAACACCAGCACGGCGATGGCCGCCACGATCTGCCCTCCGAGGATGACCCGGTTCACGTCGATGGCCGGCCGCCAGAAGGCCTTGCCCTCGCGAACGATGAAGGCGCCCACGGGCCGGGCCGACAATCCGAAGCCGCTGCCTTGTCCGCTCCCCTGCTCCGATGGCCCCTTGCCCTCTCCTCCCCCTGCTCCACCCCTCAGCTTGGCCGCGGGGATGATGACGGCATCGCCCTGCTGGACGGGCTCACCGAATACCTGCCTGGCGCTGATCCCACTGCGGGTCTTGTCGAGCAGCTCGCTCACATCCATGGCGTTCTCCTCCCGAGAAAGGCACTGCTGCTCAGGTATGCACTCGCGCGGAGCCGGTAAGGAGAGAGGGAGCCGGGCCCTCCCCAGGCTTGTGCTCGGGCACCCTGGCCTGCTGATCTCTGGCCGTGCACTTCTTCCAAGGTGGGAACCTCATGAGCCCGGCGAGGCAGCCCCTCACTCCCTCGGGGGCTTCGTGGCTGCTGGTGATGGGTTTGCTGCTGGCGCCGCGGGCCTGGGCGGAGGACACCCCCATCGTCAACATCATCCCGCGCTACCCCGCTCAGGCCTCGGCTCCGATGGAAGTTCCAGGCCCGGAGGCGCGGGGCAGCGTGGGCTCGCTCACGGACAGGCAACTGCCGGCCAGCCGGGAGTTCCTCCTGCGCTACCCGGCCTCCAGCGATGTGGAGCAGGGCGTTGGCTCCCTGGAGGTCTGGCCTGAAGCGGAGGATGACCGCCGCGAGGAGGGGGACTCGGCTCGGAACGTCCAGCTCGGAGACGCGAAGTGCACCCAGCCTCGGGAGGACGGAAAGCAGACGTACCTGCTCGGCATGGTGCTTCGGGAAGAGGCGGGCAAGAAGTTCCTCGAGGCCAAGGTCCCCGCGCTCCAGGTGGGGCAGAAGTTCTGTTTCCGGGTGACGCCCAGCTTCTCGCTGACGGCCTTGCAGGCGCAGGCGCTGGCCGTGGGCGCGACCGAGGAGCTCGTCACGGCCTTCATGGCCTCCCCCGGCCAGCGCGCGAGCTGTGATGGGCACGATGACGCTCCCTTCCAGGCCGCGCTGGTGAACGCGCTGAAGGCGCAGAGGTACCAGGGCAACGTCTTCAACGTGACCCAGGCCGCGCAGCTGGCCCAGCGCGGTTATCTGACGGCACTGGAGCAGGCCCGGCCGAACAATCCGTGCTTCGAGTTCATGAATGCCCTGAACACCGAGCCCTCGATCATGGCCCTCGCGGACGCTCAGCGGCGCGTGCTGAGCGCGGAGAAGCAACTCCAGCAGCTCCCCCTGCAGCTCCCGGCGTTGCGCTCGCCCCTGGTGAGGCTGTCGTCCGGAGGGATCGTCGAGGCTCGAACGCTCGTCACGGGCAAGCAGGGGGATGTCGAGACCGCCGCGGCCCAGCTCGATGCTCGCAAGAACGACTTCGCGGAGTGGACTGCCTCGCTGACGGCCTGGGCCTCGGCGTTCGAGACGCTGACTACCGCTCAGGACAAGCCGCAGGCCACGGCCCAGCTTCAACAGCAGCTCTCCGGGGGACAGCTCCCCAAGCCCGCGGGCTTCGAGCTCTGGAACGGCCGCCGCTTCCTGCCGACGGCGCAGTTCGTGAAGGATCCCGGCACGGACCTCGACGCCACGCTCGCCACGTTGCAGTTGCTGCCCGCCAGCCCGGAGCGAAACCAGTGGATCGCCGCGCTGACCGAGCTGCGCGCCGCCAGGCAGAACCGCGACACCGCCCAGAAGGCGCCCGCGGACTACCAGGCCCAGCTGGCGACGCAGGTCAAAGCGCTCCGGGAGCTCGTCCTCCAGGCCTTCTCTCGCGAGGACGTGCGCAGATCGCTCGTGGTGAGCGGCACGCGGAGCGTCCTGACCCCGACCGCGGGCATCGGCGAGACCCCCTCCAAGGCAAACTTCGCCTCGCTGGATATCGGCGCGGTGTTCGCCTTCCCCGGGTTCGACACCTGGGCCCTGCCGTACCTGGGGCTGAATGTGTACACGGTCCCCGTGGACCGGACGATCACTCCGGGAGCGCTGACCGGCAGCACGCTGGATCGGGTGCGGCAGCGCGTCTCGTTGACGTTGGGAGTCACGCTCACGGCTCCCACGAGCGCCGGACGTACGCTCGAGGCCCCGTTCCTCGGGCGCTATCCGTTGCTGGCCGTGGGCCTGCGCTTCGGCGAGTACACGCGGCTGGTGGCAGGCAGTGTCTTCTACAACGTGAATGACCCCAACCCCGCCTCCGCGGACAAGAAGCTGCACGCGGCTCCGTTCGTCGGAGCGTCGCTGGATGCGGATCTCGTCGACCTCTTCACCAAGAAGCTCTGAGCCAAGGAATCCCTCTCATGGCGACCCTGCAGATCTTTCTCTCCGAGCCCATCCACACCGGACAACCGGAGTCGGCTGCCGTGATGGTTGCCGGTGCGCCGCAAGGCGGCGAGGTGGAGATCATCCTGTCCCAGACCCAGGGCAAGCAACCGTTCTGGGGGCCGCAGACCGCGAAGGGAACGGCGGACATGACCGGGATAGCGTTCGTCACGTTCGATCTGAAGTTCGCCGGGCCGAGTCCAGCGGCCTGCCTCAAGGTCACGGCGCGCGACACGATCGGCACCTACTACGAGCCGGATGCGCATAGCTTCCAGGTGCTCCCATGAGAGGTGCGTGGCTGCTGCGGATCGTAGCGCTGGGGGCGCTCGCGGGTTGTGGAACGGATCTGGCGTTCGTTCCTCCCGAGCAGGTGCTCGCGCTCACTGCATGCCCGGAGGGTGCGAGTTGCGAGGAGGTGGCGGATGGCCGCTCGCGTATCACCGTCGAGGCCTGTGTGCCCGAGAGCGTCCACACTCCTCGGGCCGACGCGCAGATCACACTCACGCTCTCGGCGGGGCAGTGGGAGGGACAAGCCGCCTCGGCTCGAACGGTGAGCGCTTCGATCAAGACGGACCCGTGTTTCAGGCCGACGCTGGTGACGACGACGGCGCTGACCACGATCCGTGTCGACGCGGAGCTGAAGGGCGTGCGGCAGTTCATCGAGATTCCGTTGCAGCCCGCCACGCTCACGGCGCTGGAGCTGGTCCCCGGGCCGCTGCAGCCCAGGGCGGGACAGGAGACCCAGTTGCAGATCCAGGTGCGCGCCGCGAATGGCGGCCTGCCCACGCAGGGAACGCGCGTGTCCTTCGAGGTGATGAGTGTGGAGCCCGCCACGGGCCAAGTTAGCCTCTGGCCGGACCAGACGGAGGTGGACGGGCAGGGCAAGGCGCTGGGCCGAATGCTGCCTTCGCCGGAGGTGACGAGGCTGAACCTCCGGATTCGGGCCATACCGCCGGGTGCGCTTTCCTCGGTGCCAACGCTGGAGAGGACTTTCACCCTCAACGTGGCTCCGCCTTGAATCGCATGTCTCATCGAGCATGGTTGCCCTGGGCACTGCTCTCCCTGATTTTGGCGCTGAGCTGTAATAGCCGTTTGGGGAAATGCTCCGGCGAAAAGACTTCTTCTCCAGCGCCGGAGGCGCTCGAACATCCTCTACCCTCGCCAGACTTCGAAATCTTCCCCCTTGAAGAGCGCATGCTCAGCCGAGAAGGCCTGGAAGATCTAACGAATCGATACTCTTTCACGATCATGCTCACCGCTTCCATTCCGCGAGGTGGAGTCAGGAAGTGCAGTGGGGCCATCATTGCCCCTCGCCTGATTCTGACTGCGGCCCACTGTGTCTGCGTTGGCGGAAAACCCACCCGAGGACAGAGCGAGGCGCCAACAATCTCCAAGAGCATGACCTGTGCGGAGAGCGCGACCGTGACAACCGCCATCTATGACTCATCTCAAGGAGTTCTGGAAAACCTCTTAGGCGGGCAGTACGAAGATCACGCGGGTAAGGTTCACCCGCATCCTGATTTCAAGCTCCTCTCAGATAATGAGACAGCAGCCACCTCAGCTGATCTTGCGACCATTGTGCTGGACCAACCAGTCTCCTCCGCATTCCACCCGGTTCGGCTGGCACTCGATGAGCCGAGTCCTGGAGAAAGCGTCACCGTGGTTGGTTATGGCCAGGATGAAACCTCTGGTCTGACACTCGGCGTCCGCCGATTCGGCAGGGCGAAGATCACAAGTACCAGCCAAGAAGGAGGTTTTCTCGAGACGCATGGGCTCGTGGCCTTGAGCAGCAATGGTGGAACTTCCTGCCTGCATGAGCACGGGCAGGAAATCGCATTGATGGGCCTCACCAGCGGCTATGCTGGCGAGAGACCAGCCTTCACAAGCGTGTATCATTACAGAGATTGGCTCCTTGCCGAGCTTCAGCAGGCAAACCCACTCGAACTCAAGGGCTCCCGGCCATGAACGACAGACTGAGGTCGCTGACGCCGTTCGCAATACCCCTCGCCATGATGTTCGTCTGTGCAGCATGCGCAGGGAGCGCTCGTCCTCGCGAGGAGTCCCTGGCAATAAACGCTTTGCCCGAGATGCAACCCGCCGACGAGATCTTCAACGTCTCGAACAGCAACAAGGACGACAGCAACCACTATGCGTCCGCCGTCCTGGTTGCCATCTCAGGCGTCCCCGAGTGCAGCGGCGTGCTCATCCATCCTCGCCTCGTCCTTACGGCCGGACATTGCGTATGCCGAGGGCGCGAAGACAAAGACACCACCACCCTCGACAGCTCAACTTGCGAGAAGTTCGCGACGGTCATCGCGATTGCCTATGCCAGCCCAGGACAGCGCCCCTACATCCAGCGCTACACCGGAGTTGTGCGCGCCCATCACGACTTCAAAGCCATCCTCAAGAAGAAGAAACTCCTCGTTCCTCCCGATGCAGCGGTCGAGGGCAGCACGGTTGAAG
>NZ_JBJMQP010000201.1:0-17396 GCF_045802625.1 Hyalangium sp.
GAGCAGGCGATGGAGCAGGTCTCCGCGCTCATCCACCAGATGGCAACGGAGTTGGACGCCGCTGACGAGAAGGCCGCTCAGCGCAAGAAGCGTTGGCGGAGAATCGCCCTCGTCGTGGGTCCTCTCCTTCTGAGCCTCGCCCTTTTCGCCGCGTGGTGGGCCTGGCGCTCTTCCGGTGACTCGACTGGCCCCGCTGCATCCGAGAAAGGAATCCCGTTTATGTCCACCCTCAGCAACTCCCAGCCCGTCAGGGCCGTCGCCGCTTGGCTGTGCGTCACCTTCAGCGTGGGCTGCCCGGCAGCCCAGGTGCGCCCCCTGCCGGAAGATTGCCCCCAGAAGGCTGTCCGGAGCATGGAGAAGATGGACCTCTTCGAGGGTGATGGCTATCACGTCATCATCGACATCAACCAGCCGGGCAAGGGAACCGACAGAGGCACCTACGGCCCAGGACCCATCGTCAGCAAGGTGGTGAAGTACGAGTGGACTGGCCCTCTCCCGGATGGCACCCTCCTCTACGGGCAACTCTGGACTGAGGGCCTCACGAAAGAGGGGCCGGAGGCGGTCCTGGGCCGCTACACCGAGGCCCTCCTGCCGGATGGCCGCCGCATCCCCATCTGCTTCGTGCTGGGGGACCAGACGGGGCTCACCCGAAAACTCGAAGGCTCCAAGCCCGGTGCGGCTCGCCTGCCACGGGAGTGGATTGCCCTGGCCGTCACGATGTGGCCGTGACCAGCCGGGAGATCAAGCTCAGCATCCCCCCGCACTTCGGGCACTCCATCAACTCGAAGGGATCCTGATCCACGCCGAGGCAAGCGATTTGGACATTGCTCGCCGCGAGCCCGGGGAGTCTCGCGCGGTGGACGGTGGCTCCAGCGATGAGGATGGCCTGGGCAGGCTCCCGCGCAGGCGTCCGCTTCGGGGAGGACGAACACGTCGGTTTCGACTCGGCACCGAGGCTGGTACAAGCCCCCTCGTGTCGTCCCGCCTCTCTGACTATGACTTCGAGCTGCCCGAAGCCCAGATCGCCCAGCAGCCCCTGGGCGCTCGGGATGCCTCGCGCTTGATGACCGTGAGCCGCTCCTCCGGCGCCTGGGCGCACCGGCGCTTCTCGGACCTGCCCGAGCTGCTGCGCCCAGGGGATGTGCTCGTCCTCAATGATGCGCGCGTCATCCCCGCCCGGTTGCTCGGCGCCAAGGCGGGCACCGGCGGCCGCGTGGAGCTGCTCGTTGTCCGCCCCGCCGCCAGCACGCTCACCTCCGCCGCGCTCGCCCAGGCCCCCGAGGCCAGTGATTGGATCTGCCTCGGACAGGCCTCCAAGGGCCTCAAGCCCGGGGCCCGCGTGGACTTCCCCAGCGGCCTGTCCGCCGAGGTGCTCGAGGCGCTCGGAGGAGGGGAGTACCGCGTGCGCTTCCATGCCCCGCCCGGCGCCTCCTTCCAGGAGCTGCTCGCCCAGGCCGGCCGGCTGCCGCTGCCCCCTTACATTACCCGCGAGCCGGACGCCGCCGACGCCGAGCGCTACCAGACCGTCTATGCCCGCTCCTCCGGCTCCGTGGCGGCCCCCACCGCGGGCCTGCACTTCACCGAGGCCACCTTCGCCGCCCTGGAGGCCCGGGGCGTCAAGCGCGTCACGGTGACGCTCGATGTGGGGCCGGGCACCTTCCTCCCCGTGCGCGAGGAGGAGCTCGACAAGCACAAGATGCACCCCGAGCGTTACGGCGTCCCCGAGGAGACCGCCGCCGCGGTGAACGCCGCCAAGGCCGAGGGCCGCCGGATCGTCGCCGTGGGCACCACCGTGGTGCGCACGCTCGAGTCCGCCACGGACCCGCGGACGGGCCGGCTGCGCGCGGGTATGAGCGACACGGTGCTCTTCATCCGCCCGGGCTTCCCCTTCCGGCAGGTGGATCTGCTGCTCACCAACTTCCACCTGCCCAGGTCCACGCTGGTCATGCTGGTGAGCGCCCTGCTGGGCCGCGAGCGCACGCTCGAGGCGTATCGCGAGGCCGTCCGCGCGGGGTATCGGTTCTTCTCGTATGGCGATGCCATGCTGGTGACGGAGTGAGTAATGGGCGAGCCGAAGGGTAAGGGAGACACACGCGTCGCGCCGAGCCTGGTGCGCTTCGAGCTGCTCCACGAGGACTCAGGCACCCAGGCCCGGCGAGGCCGGGTGCACACGCCCCACGGGCCCATTGAGACGCCCATCTTCATGCCCGTGGGCACCGTGGGCAGCGTCAAGGGCGTGGGGCCGGATGATCTGCTCACCCTGGATGCGCAGATCATCCTCGGCAACACGTACCACCTCATGCTGCGGCCCGGCGAGGCGCTCGTGGGCGAGCTGGGCGGCCTGCACCGCTTCATCTCCTGGGACCGGCCCATGCTCACCGACAGCGGCGGCTTCCAGGTCTTCAGCCTCTCCGAGAAGCGGAAGATCACCGAGGAGGGCGCCGCCTTCCAGTCCCACCTGGACGGCTCGCGCCACCTGCTCACCCCCGAGCGCTCCATCGAGATCCAGGAGACGCTCGGCGCCGACATCATCATGGCGTTCGATGAGTGCCCGCCCGCCCAGTCCGAGCGCTCGTACATGGAGCAGTCCCTGGCGCGCACCACGCGCTGGCTCCAGCGCTGCGCCAAGGCCTGGAGCCGCGAGCGCTCCTCCCTCTTCGGCATCGTCCAGGGCGGGCTCCATGAGGATCTGCGCAAGGCCCACGCCGAGCAGGTGTGCGCCGTGGAGCTGCCCGGGTACGCGCTCGGCGGCTACTCGGTGGGAGAGACTCCCGAGGCCATGCACGCGGGCGTCGCGTACTCCGCGCCCCTGCTGCCCCGTGACAAGCCGCGCTACCTGATGGGCGTGGGCACTCCGGTGGACCTGGTCACCTGCGTGGAGGCCGGCGTGGACATGTTCGACTGCGTCCTGCCCACCCGCTGTGCTCGCAACGGCCTGCTCTTCACCTCGGAGGGCAAGCTCGTCATCCGCAATGCCGTGTATGCCAAGGACCCACGTCCCGTGGACCCGGCGTGCTCCTGCTACACCTGCCGGACGTTCAGCCGGGCGTACCTGCGCCACCTCTTCGTGGCCCAGGAGATCCTCGCCATGCGGCTCAACACCCTGCACAACCTGCACTACTTCCTGGGGCTCATGGCCCAGGTGCGCCGCGCCATCGCCGAGGACCGGTACGCCGCCTTCGCTCGCGAGTTCCGCGCCCGGGCGGCGGCTCAGGAGGCCGAGCGCACCCGCGCCCGCTGAACACAGGGGGCGGCCAGGGTGTTGGGAAGGGGTAAGAGCCGTTTGCGTTCACTTGCTCACGAAGGAGGGGGCTGCTAAGAGGCGCACCCTTCTGGGTGGACCTTTGCCCACACGCGGGCCGGGGCCGCACCCGAACCTTTCCAAGCGAAGAGGCCGTACGTGGCAGACAGCTTCCTGATTCTGGCGCAGGCCCCGGGTGGTGGCGCGAGCCCCCTGGTCAATATGGGCTTCATCGCCCTGCTGGTGGCCATCATGTACTTCGTGATGATCCGCCCCCAGCAGAAGCAGGCGAAGACCCACCGGGAGCTGATCTCGGGGCTGAAGAAGGGCGACGAGGTGGTCACCCAGGGGGGAATCCTCGGGAAGATCCACCTGGTCTCCGAGCAGACGGTGACGATCGAGGTGGCCAACGGGGTGCGCATCCGCGTGCTCAAGCGCTCCGTCTACGCCAAGGGCTCGGTCGCAGATGACGCTCCGGCCTCGGCCAAGCCCGAGGACAAGGACAAGGACAAGAAGGAGGAGAAGTAATGGACCGCGGCTGGTGGTGGAAGTTCGGGATGATCGTCGCGGTGACGCTGGCGACGGTGTGGCTGCTCATTCCCACCTATGTCTCCCTGGTGATGATGAAGCCGGAGGAGCGCAACAACATCGCCCTGGTGCAGGAGCGGCTGCCCGTGTGGGCGCCCCCGGCCCGGTACCGGCTCAACCTGGGCCTGGACCTGCAGGGCGGCATCCACATGGTGATGCGGGTGGACACCAAGACGGCGCTCCAGAAGCGCACCGAGCGCCGTGGCCTGCAGATTGCCCGCTGGGTGGCCGACAAGAAGCTGGGCGAGGTGACGGTGGACACGGATCCCGAGCGGCTCCAGCTCACGCTCACCGCCAAGGAGCCGAGCACCATGGACGCCATCGAGAAGGAGGTGCTCAACACCTTCAACGACTTCACCAAGGTGAACCGCGATGGCCCCAAGCTGACGCTGACGCCGGATGAGAGCCAGGTCACCCGCTTCGAGCAGGAGTCGGTGGATCAGGCCATGCTCGTCATCCGCAACCGCATCGACAAGTGGGGCGTGGCCGAGCTGGACGTGCGCAAGCTGGGCACGGACTCCATCCAGATCTCTCTGCCGGGCCGCTCCAACCCGGAGCAGGCCAAGGAGCTGGTGGGCACCACCGCGCAGCTCGAGTTCCGCATGGTGGATGACTCCAACCCGGGCTTCTTCCGGGAGCTGTTCACCAAGAACCCGCCCCCGGCCGACGCCGGCATCACCCTCACGGAGGAGGACGGCTTCCCGCAGCTGAAGGGCTCCAACCGCGTGGCGCTGCTGGACTACGTGAAGGGCAAGACGCCCGAGGGCCGCGAGGTGCTGCTGGAGTGCGTGGCCAACCCGGTGAAGAAGAACGAGTGCTCGGCCTACCGCACCTACCTGGTCAACCGCGAGGTGCCGCTCACGGGCGAGAGCCTGGAGAGCGCCAGCGCCAACATCAGCCAGATCAACGAGCCCGAGGTGAACATCACCTTCGACGCGGCCGGGGCGCGCGAGTTCGAGCGCCTCACCGAGGCCAGCGTGGGCAAGCGCATGGCCATTGTCCTGGATGACTACGTGCACTCGGCGCCGCGCATCAACGAGAAGATCGGCGGCGGCAGCGCGCGCATCACCATGGGCCGCGCGGGCAGCAAGTCCTTCGACGAGTGGCTGGGCGAGGCGCAGACGCTGGCGCTGGTGCTCAAGGCCGGCGCGCTGCCGGCCCCGGTGACGGTGGGCGAGATTCGCCAGGTGGGCGCCTCGCTGGGCGAGGAACTCATCAAGAAGGGCGCCATGGCGGCGGTGGTGGGCCTGGCGCTCGTCATCTTCTTCATGGCCATGTACTACCGGAAGACGGGCCTGATCGCCGACGTGGCGCTGCTGCTCAACGGCCTGCTCATCCTGGCCGGGCTGGCGCTGTTCAACGCCACGCTGACGCTGCCGGGCATCGCCGGCTTCGTGCTGACGCTGGGCATCGCCGTGGACGCCAACGTGCTCATCAACGAGCGCATCCGTGAGGAGCTGGATCACGGGAAGACGGCGCGGCAGGCGGTGGACCAGGGGTACGATCGCGCGTTCTGGACCATCTTCGACGCGCACGTCACCACGCTGATCGCCGGCTTCATCCTCTTCGCCACGGGCACCGGGCCGATCCGCGGCTTCGCGACGACGCTCATCGTCGGCCTGCTGGCCTCGCTGTTCACGTCCATCGTGGTGACGCGCGTCATCACCACCTACTTCGTCCACGGCCGCAACGCCCAGACGGTGTCGGTCTGAGAAGGGGGACGCCATGAGACTCCTCAAGCACAAGACGAACATCGACTTCATCGGCAAGCGGAAGATCGCCATCTTCGCTTCCACGATCATCAACCTGGCCATCCTGGTGGGCATCGCCACGGTGGGCTTCAACTTCGGCGTGGACTTCGCCGGCGGTACGGTGGTGGAGCTGAAGTTCGACCACTCCATCAACGCCGGCGAGGTGCGCAAGCGCGCCGAGGCGGGCGGCCTGCAGGACGTGTCCGTGCAGGGCATTGGCGGCGCGGAAGACAACACCTTCCTGCTGCGCATGGGCGGCGTCACCCAGCTCAACGAGGAGGGCGCCGAGAAGGCCAAGGCCGCCATCAACGGCCTGGGCAACGTGAAGAACGTCTACGCGGACATGGCCAACGGCATCATCAACTTCCGCTCGGCCACCCAGCTCGCCCCCGCCGCCATCAAGAAGACGGTGGAGGACACGGGCACCGGCGTGCAGGAGGTGCGCGATCTGGGCGCGGCGCAGGGCGGCGGGTTCGACTACCAGGTGGTCGCCAGCGGCATGGCCGACAAGGTGAAGGCCGCGCTGGCCAAGGGCGTGTCCGCGCCGGACTTCCAGGAGCGCCGCGTGGACTACGTGGGCCCGCAGGTCGGCAAGCAGCTGCGCAACAAGGGCATCGCCGCCCTGCTGTACGCCATGGTGGCCATCCTCGTGTACGTGGCGTTCCGGTTCGACTTCAAGTTCGGCCCGGGCGCGCTGCTCGCCATGCTCCACGACGTGGTGATGGTGGCCGGCTTCTATCTGGTCAGCCGCCGCGAGTTCAACCTCACCGCCATCGCCGCGCTGCTCACCATCATCGGCTACTCGGTCAACGACACCATCGTGATCTACGACCGAATCCGCGAGGACATGGGCAAGTACAAGGGCAAGCCGCTGCCCGAGGTCATCAACATCGCCGTCAATGACACGCTGGCCCGCACGCTGCTCACCTCGTTCGTCACCGCGCTGTCGCTGATCGGCCTGCTCGTCTTCGGCGTGGGCGAGATCTGGGACTTCGCCATGGCGATGCTCGTGGGCATCATCGTGGGCACCTACTCGTCCGTGTACATCGCCAGCCCGCTCACCATCTGGCTGGATGAGCGCGCCGCGGCTCGTGAGGGCCGCAGCAAGGGCGGCATGAAGGCGAAGACGGCCTGAGCTGATCCTTCGCTTCGCAGCAGTCCTCCAGGCCCTCCTCCCCCGTGGGAGCGAGGGCCTTCACTTTCTCAGGGCCTGCACTGTTCATGAGTGAAGCCCCTGGCTGTCAGGGAGGGCCCGCCCTCCGTTAGGATGGCACGGCGATGACCCAGGCTCCGACCCACGTCACCGACTGCCCGCTCGATCGTACCCGCCCGCCCGACTCCTCCACGCGCAGCCTGGGGCCCGTCGTCGCCATTGATCTGGGCACGACGAACTGCCGCGTCGCCGCCATGCAGGGCAGCAACCCGGTGTGCATCCCCTCCGAGCGCATGGAGGGGGCTCCGGCCGTGGTGGCGCTCGGGCCCGGAGGGCGAATCCTCACCGGCCACCCGGCTCGGGGGCAGCAGGCCGCCAACCCCGCCCTGGCGGTGTGGGGAATCAAAGGGCTGATGTCCGCGCCGTATGGGGACCGTAAAGTGAAGTGGCTGTACGATCAGCTCCGCTGCAAGGTGGTGCGGGGCGAGGATGGGCTGCCCGCGGTGGTGCTGGGAGACCGGACCTTCGCGGCGCGCGAGCTGGCGGCGCTGATCCTGATCGAGGCGCGGGAGCGGGCGCAGAACTTCCTGCGCCAGCCGGTGCACCGCGCGGTGCTCACGCTGCCGCCCACGCGCAAGGAGGAGCCGCTGTCCAAGGCCATGTCCGAGGCGGCCGCGCTGGCGGGGCTGCACCTGGAGCGCCTCATCTCCGAGCCCACCGCCGTGGCGCTGGGCGCCTTTGGCCGGCACAAGGGCAAGCCGGAGCGCACCGCCATGGTGTGCGACTGGGGCGGCGGCAGCTTCCGGGCCTCGCTGGTGCGGTACGCGCCCAGGCAGTGCCAGGTGCTCGGCACCGAGGGCAACGTGGCCCTGTGCGGCGCCGAGCTCGACAAGCGCCTGCTGGACATGTTGATGCGCAAGCTCCCCACGGGCTCGAGGATCGCGGGGGATGCGAACAACCCCGCCGCGCTCTACCGGGTGGCCGGGGCCGCCGAGCACGCGAAGATCCAGCTCTCCACGCAGGAGGAGGCGCGCATCCGCGTGCCCTTCGCCGTCAACGCGGGCGGACAGCTCGGGGACTTCGATGTGGCGCTCACCCGGCGGGAGCTGGAGGAGCTGGCCCGGCCGCTGATCGACTCGGCGCTGAAGATGTGCGAGCAGGTGCTGGAGCAGAAGACGATGTTCCCGGGAGACGTGGACGAGGTGCTCCTGGTGGGCGAGCAGTGCCGGATGCCCCTGTTCCAGCAGCGCGCCCAGGAGTTCTTCGTCGGAGTCCCGATCTACCTGGACGAGCCGGGGCCTTCCGTGGTGCTGAGCGCCGCGCGGCTGAGCTCGACCACCAGTACGCCGCCTCCGTCCGGCACGGCCACGCCCGCTCCCGTGCGGCGCTGAGCCCGGGATTGGTACCGCGATTCGTTTCTCGGAATCAAAGGGGACGAGTCGCCAGATACCATCGGCCATGCGTGAAGCGCTGTTCATTCGCTGCAAGCCAGCTGTACCCATTCCTCAAGGCTTGGGTTTGGCCGCTCTGAAGTCCGTCGGGTTCGAAGTGGCAGTCGATGCCATAGCGGATTGCCAGTTCGTCGCATGCAATCTGTTGAGAGATTCGATCCCCCACGTCGGCCGAGAGCGATTCTAGCAGTACAGCTGGGGAGAACGGTTTGCCCATACGCCAGCGAGGTGAGGAGTCAAACCGGGCCCGATGCTCTTTCCACCAGTTGCTCCAGTGTGTGGCTTGCTGGGAGAGCCGCCATACATAAATGGTTTCTTCCCTCGTGTCGTGCTCGTCTGAAAAGCTCTCTGCCTCGTCGAGCGTTTCTCGTTCTGCGATCTCCTCCCGAAGGCCAGCCCCCGTGAGGAGATGGAGCGCCCGCGCAGCCTCCTCCGCATGCGCGGTGCCGGTGAGCTGCGCGATAAGTACGGGTACAGCGGAGGGTGCCCCTAACACTCCCAACGCGAGTATTCCATCCTTGCGCCCCTCTCCATTCTCCACCAAGGAGACGAGCCGTCCGAGTGCGTTGTGGCCCCCTCCAACCCCCACCAGCGGGCAAGCCCAGGCGGGAAATCTCCTGGGAGCCAGGAGGGAGGATGCGACCTCGGGGTCACCTAGGCGCAGCAACGCATAGGCAGCCGAGACCTTGACCGCTGGGGCCTGTGAGTCGAGAGCGCACCGCAGCAATTCCACTGCCCCAGGTGTTTCAACCCGTCCCAGGTAGCTCGCGGCCGTGGCGACACACACTCTCTCGTCGCTGCGTAGCATCTGCTCCGTCCAGGACTGCACCCAGTCTGCCTTGCGGCGCCCATGGCCGAGGGCGGCTACCAAAAGAGCGATTGCTTGGGGATGGGTCTCGGCAGGCAGATGGGCCGGCTGAGGAAACGTACTGGAAGGAACCTGATGGCAGAGCCCCTCCCGCACGGCTGTTAATTGCTCCTTGTTCCCGACATCCACTTGGCGCAGCAACTCCGCAAGCCGATCGCTTTGTCCCAGCCGTGCAAGGAGGCGGGCCGCGACATACCAG
This sequence comes from Hyalangium sp., assembly GCF_045802625.1. NCBI lineage: Bacteria > Pseudomonadati > Myxococcota > Myxococcia > Myxococcales > Archangiaceae > Hyalangium > Hyalangium sp. The sequence continues at coordinate 9,252 of NZ_JBJMQP010000201.1, forward strand.
TCTCCGGGATCACCCTCCGGGATCCGCCGGGCACAGAGCGCTGCGGTGGCATCAAACCCCAGAAACGCGGCGTCCAAGAAAGCATCCATGCGCCGCTCGAGCCGGCCGAGCTCGCGGCGCGCGAGGCGGCCTTCTGCTCGGAGGGACGCACGTTGCTGATAGAGAAACGAAGCCTCTTCAAGGCACTCCGAATGGAGCCCTTCCACGAAGTCCTGTCGGCTCAATTCCATGATTCGGCTACTCGATCTCGACTGCCGCGACGGGGGCGACCGTGTGGTGGAGTCGGTGCGCCAGATTGATGACGCCATGCAAGGCGGCCAGATGGCTGTTGAAGACCTCAAACGAAACGCCCAGTGTCAATGCATCCACTTGCGATGGCGGCGATGGGACAGCCGCGATCAGACGGCCTGCGTCGTCATCGTCCTGATAGCCGCCCAGCGCGAGGAGGAGCGCCCAGGCATCCAACCCCTTCATGCCGGCCTCCTCAGCCCGCGCTCCCAAAGGCTCCAGAAAGACAATCTGCGCGGTCACGGGAGCTCGCTCAATCGCGGAGGGTGCGACCTTCACTGGGAAAGGCAGGGAGCTTGAGCGCCCAGGGTACGTGAGCGTGGTTGCGTCGAGCAACGAGGGGTCAGCGGGGGCGAGCGTCTGGATCCGCCCGCGGTCTGGGGCCAGAGAGCGCACCAGGTTGCGAAGGACGAGGAATGCGCTGGGGGCCACTCCCTTGAGTTGGAGGCGCCACTGTCTCAACCTCTGGCCCTCGTCGAGCATGGCCGAGAGTTGGTGCCCCTCACAGCGCCAGGGTTGGCTGGAAGCAGCGGACAACAGTCCATGACCGAGCGCCCTGAGGAAGAGTTCCACGACGTCGCCCCGCGGAAGCTCTTCGGCAGCCAGAATGGTGTGAGGGGCTCCGGGGTCGGGCAAAGCCTCGGCAGCGGCAGCATTGTCCCAGAAGCCCGTCTGGATCCGGAGCACCGAGGTGCCTTGGAGTTCGATGAGGACTTCCTGATCCGGACTGCCGGACACGAGCATCTGGAGGGTAGGCGAAGCGAGCATGGAGATTCCGTCTTGAGGAATTGAATCAGGGAGAGGCTCTCTCAAGTGACTCCAACCACTCCTGGACCCATTCCTGATCCACACCGAGTGGTGCCTGGCTCAGGACATCGACCCGGGCGGGCCGGATGGCCCTGGCCACGTGCTGGTACTCGGGTAGGAGATCCCCGGTCGCCGGATCGCCGACCCTGGGCGCGGAGGCAGCCTGGATCATCAGCGCGCCCCCGCCGAGCGCATGCACGAGGGCGCTGCTCCCCACAAGGGACGCCTCCAGACGCTCCCGGCCGCCGGTCTGCTCCACGCAGTTGGACGACAGCAGGGTGAGCCAATTCGCCCGCCGCACCTTGTGCAGGATCCGCTCGGGCGGTTGGTAGATGAGGAGCCGGAACAAGCCGCTGGTCATGTCGAAGTCCAGGCCGGGGTGCTGCAGACATAACCGGCGCAACCCTTCCGCCACCGTCGTATAGGCCGAGGAAGAAGCGCCACCGTGATAGCTCAGCCCGTAGCCGCACTGGCCGGAGATGAAGAGCCCCTCTCTCACCAACCGGAGCCCTCCTACCCACGCGCGCAGCTCGTTGAAGTCCTTTGCCAGTGGATGGTCCAAGGGAATTCCCACCCGAAGCTGCGCGGAGGTCATGATGTTCACACGACCATGCTTGGCGAAGGTGGGTTTGAGCACTGTTTCCCAGTGCTTTTTCGCTACCGAGGCAGTAGGGCTGGCATGAGGCTCCAGACTGATGAAAAACATCAACTCGGCGGCTGATGCCCCCCGAGGGCTCCCAGAGAAGTCCACATAGAGGCCCGCGAAAGGTTTATTCATTTTGCCCTTCCAGGAGGGCACGATGCTCTGGCCTCGCGCATCCAATTTCCTGGGTTTCCCGCTACCGGTGTCATAGTGGGTGAGCCGGTTTCCGAGCACCGCAGTGGCTTGCTGGTGGAAGTCGAGGAGGCCTTCCTCGTCCACGCTCTCCAGATAGAGCGTCAAGGAAACACACGGGGCGAGCAGCGTCACCCCTTCCTCTTGGGCTTCGAACTTCGACCAATCCAGGGACGGCATCTCGAACCTCCATCGTGGGTCGATAGGGCGGACGAACCCGTGCACGCCCCTCATCGGACATGATTATCAGAAGGCGGGCACGAGTGGCTCGAATACGGGCAACCTGGGAGCGGGAATGGTCACCCCCCCTGGACTGACTCCAGGGGCCAGGGGAGAGGGTAGAAGGTAGGGATTTAGGTTGGTCGCGGGACTGCGGACGGGAACGGGGACGCTCTGCGGCCGCAGTTCCTTCTTTTTCTTGCGCTCATCGCAATTGCACTTCTTGGGGTTGAGCGAGGGCTCGCCGAGGTTGCCATGGCCTCGCTCTTGGTTGATCTGTTCATAATCTTTTCGTTGTGTGGTGCCGCTGAACCTGTTCTGGGCCTTGCCCCAGTCATCCCCCGAGAACTTGTTGTCAAGGACGATGTACTTTCCGTTAGGCTGTTTGAGGGTGATGTCTGGATAACGGACCTGGCCCATGGAGTAGCCGAACTTGCTCTTGATATATCCGTAGATGTGGAACCACTTTTGGGAGACATACCCCTCAATGGGGTGCCATGGGGTGCCTGCCCCCGCGTCTCTCACCCAAGGAGTCTGGTGGGAGATGTCCAGCCATTGCCTGCCCGTAGCCTCCTTTTGCAATGCATTGTAGGCATCGACTGCTTCCGCGAAGCATGTATCTCGCGCGCTCGGCATGCTCTTGCTCTCCTTGTCGGGTTAAGCCAGGGCGCTGGGATCGTACTCAGACCTCTTGAACAGGTCCCCGCCCTTGTTCCCGTTCTCGTTGCACCAGCAGAAGATGAGGCAGAGGGTCTCGACCTTGTCCGAACCAATCGCCTGTGCGAGAGGCTGGAGCTCCGGTCCGAAGGTATTAGGCGCGTTGCCGTTCATGGTCATGCTGTCGCTGAGCCGGGCCACGTTCTCCCCTTCCACCTTCACGTCCATGCTGTAGAGGGCGAACTTGGCCTTGCCCTGGATGATGCCCGAGGCCACCCCGCCGAGGCTCCCAGCTTCATCCCCCGTGCTCTTCGAGAACGCCGAGCTCTTGAGCGCGATGGGTTCACCGTCCGCCGTCACCGTGCTGCTGCCATCCACCAGATCCTGCGCCTCGGCGATGTTGGGATAGGGCATCGGGGTGGGCCCGGCCGGGGTCGGGGTGTTGCAGAAGTCGGGCGCGGCGGCGGTGCTGGTGCCACCAGTGCCTTTGTGGACAAGGGTGATGTGATTGACGACCACGGTGGTGCTCATGAGGGAGCCTTCCGAGTGAGCCTGCGGAGGAGACAGGCGGCGCGCCAGGGTTGGACATCCGAGGCAGCCCAGACCAACGCTGTTTTCAGCTCGTTGTCCTCCTGCTCGGCCAGAGCTTGCGCCGCCAGCCCGAGCAAGAGGGGTGAGGTGGCCGCGCCGACGTCACCCCAACAGTCCGCGGGGTGGTGCAGATTGAGCGGCTCGCCGTGATGCTTGCCTGTGCGGAGATAGGCGAGCGCCCACTCATCCGAGCGCCACGATTCCCCATTGAGATCGCAGTAGGTGACATCCGCGCGCAGCGCGGGGCCATTCGTGCCGTGGAGGACTTGCCAGAACGCCTCGGTCAGCCCTTGGCCCTGGGTGGCCATCCCTTGAAACCAGAGCCTGGGCTCCAGTGTGTTGCTCACACGGAGGATCTCCGCCACGGGTGTCCAGTGGGCGCGGGCGGCGAACTCTTTCGTACACAGCAGCAGGAAGCCCGCGCCCTCACCGGGGATGAAGCCGTGGGGTTGCCCCTTTCGCTTGAGCCGGCCGCACGCATCCAGCCAGTGGAGGTAGTCGCTACTTCTAGGGGAATCAACGCCTCCGACGAGACAGGCCGGGGTCCGAGAGTTCTGCAGCAGAAGCAGCGCCTGGGCGACAGCGGAGAGCCCCCCTGAGTGCCCGGTCGCGAGCAGCTTGGACTGGGTGGCATCCACCGCGCCGCCGAGCCGGCGAAGGAGGGCTCGGGCGAGCTTGCTCTGGCTCTGGCCCTCGAACCCAGGGCGCGGCGGAGGAACGGAGAGCAGGAGCGGAATCGCGGGTGGGTGGTGCGAGGATTCTGCCCACCGATGCCAGGGCTCCAGCGCCTCCTGGGCTGCCTCTGTCGCGAGCGTTTCCATGCGGTCGGCGAGCGGCGTCTTGCCGAGGACTTGCAGCAGCCCGAGGGCCACAGGATTCCCATGCGTGTTGTCGCGGATGTCCAAGTCGCTCGCCACGCGAGTGAGCCCGCAGCGAACCGAGGCTCGCGTCATCTGGGCGTCAAGGCCAATGGACGTCACGGCACCGAACGCCGCGATCACCACGTTGGACGCCTCGACTGGCGGGGCTGCGCTCATGAGAGGACCCGCTTCAGCCGAATGAGCGACTGGCGCACACGGCGCGCGTCCCGCCCACAGTTGAGGCTCGCGCGCCAGACGAGGAGAACCTTGCACTCGTCGGGTTCGATGATGACGCGGTCGAGTTGGACCTCCTGTCGATACCTCTCCCGTCCCACCTCCGCTTCGACCACGGGGTAGACCTTGGGCAGTCGGAACCGCGTCACTCCGCTAGGGGTCAGGTTTTGGAGCTCGACGTGTTCGCCCATAGGGAGCGGCGTTTCGCTGACGAGCTCCGGAGGGGCTGAACGGTGATGGCGGAGATCATGATCCTCGGGCCATAGGGGCATGCGCCGCTCGCGCCAGCGCTGGTCGCATGTGCCCGCGTACTCGCTCCTGGGGACCCACCAAGCGGCAATCGCTCCGAAGCCCGCTGGTGGTGGCCTGTCACTCCACGACGAGATGAGATGTTCTGGGTGCTCGAGGTTGGGGAGCGGTAGTCCATTCTCTGGCACTCGAAGCGTGAATCCCCGGCCTGCTGGATTGCGCGGTTCGAAGTGTGTCGGCTCATTGCTCGCATATCCACCGTAGGCGCGCTCGTAAGTGAGGGGCAGGGTGGTGAAGGGGGTAGGGGGCGTCGCACGCGGACGGAGCAGGCCCCGATCCCAGTGACGATCTCCAAAGACACGGAGCGTCTTGTGCAGGCTGCCTACCCTCAGGCTGACATCCAGCACTCGGACCGGCTCACCGCCAGGGGCGTGGGCCGAGCCATTGAGGATAACGCCGGTCCCGGGATGGCTGAACACCATCTCGCATTCGCGGACCAGGCTCGTGTGGGCGGGGTCCCCCCGGTATTGGGGTACCCGGCACACAGGTTCCTGCTCGGCTGCGACAGAGAGCGAACCTTCCGGGCTCAGCTTGTAGGTCGCCTTCAGGAGGACAGTCCAAATCTGATTGGCATCCTTATCAAGGAGGATGCCTCGCTCCGCCGCGAAGGCGGTCTCGTTGCGAAGTTGAAGCATGGCTCAGGGCTAGTTGATTCTGACCGTGGCGCCTTTGACCTTGTTGGTTCTGCGCGCACGGGAGACGATCTCCTCTCCTTTGATGATGACTTTGCCGTCTCGTCGCAGGGTGATGCTGGCCTCACCACAGCGCAGCGTGAGTTCCTCCCGGGCGGTGAGCGCGATTCGTTCACGCCCTACCTGCAGCTCGAGGGCTCCCACTGACATGTCGCCAGGCGCTTCGAGCCGATCCCGCACCATTCCCATAAGGATGGGAGGGGTACGCCCGTCATCCGCGAGGAGCAGGAGTACCGGGGTACCAGCAACCGCGGCTTCCAGGATTTCAGCGCGGCGCACCGTTGTGCTCAGCCGGGCGGGACAGGGCACTCCCTTGTGTAGGGCAACCAGGACTCTGCCTTGGGCGTCGATCGAGGCGATTCGCCCAACGGTGATGCGCCCGTTCTCCGGCCTGTCCGCAGGTTCGAACCGGGGAGTGTCAGAGGGAACGGATTCGCGGCTGCCTTGGGAGCCTCCCAGGAGTGGCGATTGGAGATCGAGAGCATGTCGCATGGAATCCCTCGCAGACAGAACTTGCGAGACGCGCGGAGTCTTGCCCGTGCGTCGTGGTGGCTGTTGTGCCAACGCAAGGTATTCGAGAGAGGGGCGAGGGGCTGTACCACCGAAGGAGAGCAAGGGTAAGCGTTCACGGGTCAGGCGGCTGCGAGTGTGAACTGAGGTGACATGCCGGGCAGCAGCGAGGGGGCGAACAGGCCGAACCAGAGCGTCGGCGTGAGCGCCAGCCCGGAGTAGGGCTCGGACAGCGTGGAGACCCACGCGAGGAGCGCGAGGGCCACGACGTAGATGGCGGGACAGACTGCGCGCATGCCGGTCAGGTGGGGGGGGAGGAATTTCACGGAGGCCCCTTGCGAAGCGGATCCCAGACGTACTCGTTCGTGGGAGTCAGCTTCATGTTCGTGAATCCATGCCGCTGGACGAACTCGGCGAACCGCTCGGAGACGACCATGTCACCCTGCAGGCCTCGGGGGCGGAACACGTCCTCTCCCTCCCAGGTGCTTGGCTCGAGAGTAAAGCCATGGATGGCTTCTACTCCGGTATTGCGGCATTCAGGGCAGGTCACGGGTTTATTGCGGCGCAAGCGACTGCGGGCCTCATCTACAGCCCCGCGGCCGAAACGGGCAGTGACGACGAAATAAGAGGGCGGTGTGTCGAACTTGGGGCCTTTGCGCCTCCTCCGGATACGGACCACCTCCATGGGATGAAAGCCAAGCAGCCCCACGAGCCCCTCCGCCTGGAAGGCCTCCTTCATGCGTTCGGAGATGAGGACCTCGTTGCCAGGGCCTCCCACGAAGTCGCCCAACTCCCGCCCATGCAGTTCCAACTCGGCCCGGTACGGTGGCAGCCAGGTCAGCATGCCGATGGTCTTCCCGCACTTCGGGCATGGGGGAGGATCGCCTCGATTCGTGGGTTCGACCTTGCTGAATTTGGTGTCGTAGAGGCCCCACTCCTCGTCTTCGAGCAAGAAGAAGCGCGGGTCAGGTGGCAGGTCCGAAGCCATGGGGAAATCTCTCCAGCATTTCCTTGCGGTTGTAGATCTCGCGCAGGAACGCTTCGAACTCCTTCTGCGTTGCCTCATCGAAGCGCCTGAGCCACCGGATGACCTCCAGGTCCACAGCGCGGTGCCACTTCTGATAGCCGCAGTGGGATTCCTTGTCCTTCGCTTTGGCCACGTAGCGCTCATCCCTCGGCTCGTACAGCCCGTGGAGGGTCTTATGCTCCTCCAGGGCCTTGGCGATGGGGCGGGAGATGACGTGGTGGTCTTGCCCCTGGCAGTCGGGGGGCTCGGGCGCGGCGGCACCTGCGGCTTCGGCGGCGTCGGCGAACGCGGCGTCCTCTTTCGCCTGGGCCTCTTCCTGGCGCCTCGCCTCCGCGGCGTGGGTCGCTTGGTAGAGCGTCTTCACGCCATTGAGGACTTCGGCAATCCTCTCGGGGGTAACCATGCAGCGATTGGCCGCGGTCGCCGGATCCCTCAAGATGCAGCAAGTCTCCGTGTCCCAGCAGGAGATTTGAGCCAGGTACAGGGGCTGGCTCGCATCGGCCGGCTGGCTCGTCTCGGTCCGTGGGCTCGTGTCCGTCAGCCGGGTCGCGGTGGCGTGCGCCTCCGAGGAGCACCCCGCCGTGAGGCCGGGAAGCACGAGCAATAGGCAGAGAAGGAGTGCGCGCCCCACGTCTCTCATTCGATTCATGTTGGGATCGACGGCCAGGGCGCGTTCAGGAAGGCGAAGTTCGAGCGGGTCAAGTCCAGGCGCTCCCAGGGCAGCGACGAGGCGCAAAGTAGCATGGGGATTGAGGATTCTTCATGGACCGCCCCCCCTCCGGTGGGCCATGGCGCCAGGGGGGCCAGATCTGACCAGTCAGATCCTGGGGGGCCAGATCTGACCGGTCAGATCCAGGGGGGGGGCCAGATCTGACCGGTCAGATCCGGAGGCCTCCCGCGGCGATGGAGCACCCGGGTCCGCGCTCACACCGTCTCACCGCTGGGACGGAGGGAAACGTGTGTTGGCGGAGCACACCTTGGAAAGTCAACGGGTTGCACACGTGGGGCCGAGCGGACCCTTCGTACAAGCCTTTGGTTTTACAGCACATTTTGAACGGGTCTCACCGGTGAGACACTTTTCTCACACTTGGCACAGTTTTGGAGGGGGCCTGCCGC
>NZ_JBJMQP010000202.1:0-31919 GCF_045802625.1 Hyalangium sp.
GCCTCATTCACGCGGCAGGCGGACATCCTCATCGTCGCGGTGGGCAAGCAGAACCTCATCACCGCCGACATGGTGAAGCCGGGCGTGGTGGTCATCGACGTGGGACAGAACCGTGTCCCCGACGAGAGCTCCCCTCGCGGCTACCGCATGGTGGGGGATGTCGACTTCGCCGCCGTCAGCGAGAAGGCCGAGGCCATCACGCCAGTGCCAGGGGGCGTGGGCCCGATGACCATCACGATGCTGCTCGCGAACACGATCCAGGCCGCGCGTCAGGTGCAGCCGGCGCGCGGGGGACCGGGAAGCCAGCGTTAGCGCCTGCCCTCCGGTGCTCTCAGTTGCCGGTCTTGGACCAGTGGGGATCATCTTTCTTGGCTTTAGGGCCACTGTAGTTCCAGTGATAGACACTGTAGGTGGCACCCACCTTGATCGCATCCTGCTTGGATTTGATGGCCACGGTCGTCCCCTGGGCATCGACGACGCTCTTGCCGATGCCCCACTTGGGACGGAAGTCCACGTCAATGGCTTCCCCGCCGTTATGGTTGGAGTGGTAGGGCTTTCCTATGGCTCCGGCGGCACCGTACGCACTATCCATGTCTTCAGCCGCCTTCTTGGCGGCATCGAGATCCGCCTTCCCATGACTGTCGCGATGGGTCCAGTCGATATTGACGGGTGCATCCCCATGCTGGGGAACAAAAGCTGGGACCTTGTCAGGCTTCAGCCGCCCCTCTTTGATTTCACGCGCGTAATACATCAAATAGGAGCGCTGTGGCGGACGAAGCGTGGTGTTGACGACCGTCTTGATGCCCGCTGCATGAAGGGCCGCGAAGAACTTGCGGACGTTCGACTGGAAGGGCTCCTTGAGATCGGCCAGGTCGCTGCTGGGAAGAAAGCGAGAGACCCAGTGCTTTCCACTCTTCTCTGGGGGACCACTGGAAGAGGGCTTGGTCTCGGGCTTGGTGCTCTTGGCCTGTGTCTTGGTGCCCTTGTTCTCCTGCTGCTCTCTCGGATGGAGAAAGCTCAGCGCGCGGTCCAGCTCATCCCCATCCAGCCAGGTGTTTGAGAAATCAGATTTGATATCCTCCACGACATCCGCCTGATACAGCGCCTGGTATACACCCTTGAACTGCTTGATGAGTGTTGCGTCGTGGTTCAGCTTGGAAAGGTTGTCGTAGACCCTCTGCTCATCGGTTCCAATTCCCTCCATGGCGTCATGGACATTGCGAGCGATCTCCTTGAGATCAATCCCCTGCCCGGTCTTGCTATTCTTTTCTTGGGCGTCGGGCTTCTGCCCGCCCTTGCCGGCTGCATCAATGGGCTGGACAGGCGTGCCGGCCATGGCACGCAACGCAGCCTGGAAGTCCTCGACTCGCGTGGGAGTCTGTCTGTACCACTTGCTATTGGCTGCTTCGGTGGCGGCCTGCTCCCACTTGTGCGCCAGAAGATAGGCCCACGTCTTCTTGTGCTCCTCGTACCATGCGGTCCCCAACTGGAAGTTGACGCATGCGAGGGCATTGATCAGGCTCTGGTTGCCGGCTCCTATTTGCCTGGCTTGCCCAACTGCTGCGTTGTAGGCCGTCTGGATGTCGGCCCGCGCCCAGTCCTTGAGAACCGACATGGGGACTGTGTCGTTCTTCTTGTATCGAGCCAGCTCGCTCGGAGTGAGCTTGTGTCCCAAGCCCGCGGTGAGAAAACCTCGGCCGTCGTCATAGACCTTCTGATGGTTCTCCAGCTTCCCCTCACGCTTCTCGAGCTGTTGCCACACTTCGAGTGGCGCTACGGCGGCGACCGACTGGACCTTGGAGGGCGCCGTGCCCTGCTTTGTAGGCTTGCTGTCGGTGGGGCGCGTCTCGACAACGCCGCCCCGAGCCGCGTCCACGGCGCTGCGCACCCGGCCCCAATCGAAGTTGTCCGCCGGATCCGTCTTGCGGCCTGGAGCCACGTCCCGGTGCCCGAGGATGTTCTCGCCGGGCACCTGGTACGTCACCGCCAGATACGGGACGAGCTGCTCCAGCGCTGTGTACTGCTCCTCGGTGAAGGGCGTCTTGCCTCGCCCATCGTTCGTCAGCTCGATGCCGATCGAGCGCGAGTTCACATCCGGCGAATCCTCCCCTCGGATGGCTGACACGCCCGCGTGCCAGGCCCGCTTGGAGTCGTCCACGAGCTGGTAGATGGTGCCATCCGGCGCGATCAGGTAGTGCGCGCTCACCCCCGTGCCCTTCCGGGTCAGCTGCACCAGATCCTGCTCCGCGTTGTTGCTCGCGGTGTGGTGCAGGATGATGGCGTCGATATCCGTGCTGCCGCGCGAGCCGTAGTTGGCCGACAGCTTGCTCACGACCGTAGGCTTCGCCACCTTGATCGAAGCTGTATTCAGAGGAGAGCCGGTGTTCGAGGAGGACTGAGAGGACGTCTTCGCTCCCAGGCCATCGACCTGCTTTTGGTTGACGAGGAGCTTGCCGTTCTTGTCGCCTCGAAGCTGGAGATCTCCCGCCGCGACCAGCTTCTGCAGATCCGCTACGCGGACGCGCGAGCCCTCGATCCAGTTCGCGTCCTGTTCGAGGCTCTTCTTCTCCTTGGCGGACGTGCTCTCCTTGGCGGCCTTCCTTCGGGCCGCCACGAGCTTCTTCAGCCGCTGGTCCCGCTGGGTGTTGAACTCCGTCAGCCACTCCGCCTCGGAGAACTGCTTCCCCTTCAAGCTCGCGGCGGTCGACTTCCGGACGGCGCTCAGTCCTCCCTGGATGTTGGTGTCGTAATACATGGCCAGGGCGAGCGGAGACTTCACCTGGTCCTGCTTCGCCCCCTGCTCGGCCGGGCCCCAGAAGTTCTCCGCGAAGACCGCATCCTGGATGGTGCCCATCACGGGATCATCCGCCGCCGCCAGGAGCAGCTTCTTGAAGCCCGCGTCACCGCGCAGCGCCTCGTCCTTCTTGTTGACCCGGCCCATATAGGCCGACAGCTGCTTGGCCGTCGGGCTCTTGGATTGGTCGACGTACTTCTGAAGGATGGTCCCCAGCGTCCCAGACGCCAGGGTCGCCTGGTGCTTGCCGTAGCTGACGATCCCACTGTCCTGGTTCTGGTAGGAGTTGGCCTTGCCTCCCTCGAAGGCCCCGGTGATCCGGAAGGCCACCTCCATGATCTCGTTGGCCGAGGGCGTGCCACCTTGAGTGCCAGCGTTCTTCTCCGGCTGCTGGGTCGTGGGCTTCTTGCCGGTGGCCGCGGTCTTCTTCGGGATGTTCAGCACCTGCCCTACGGTGATGGAGCTGGGATCGGTGATGCCGTTGGCCTCGCACAACTCCTGGCTGGAGACCTGGAGGCGGACGGCAATGTCCTCCAGCAGCTCGCCCGCACGAACCCGGTAGGTCTGCGGCTGCGTCGAGGCCTGCTGCTGGGGCGTGATCGCCTCCGGGATCTTCAGCACCTGCCCGACGTAGAGGCGGTTGACGTCGCTGAGGCCGTTGGTCCGGGCCAGCACGTCCATGGAGACGTGGTAACGCCGAGCGATGGCAGCCAGCGTGTCGCCTGTCTGGACCCGGTATTCGTTGCTGGGCATACCCTTCTCACCGCCAATCGAGGCGCGCTCCGCCGAACTCGCAGTCTAGACGCCCCAAGCCCCGAGGGGGACCCCGCCAGCCGCGTTCCCGTCCGCCCGGGCCCGGATCAGGCTAGTGTGGAGACCTCCACCTCGAGAGCCTGACTGGACCCCATGGACACTGCCCATCCGCCAGGCCCCCGAGTGCGATGGCTCGTCGCCGGGGCCTTCAGTCCCTCGCCCTCGGGCCAGCGGTTCCTTCTCACCGAGGACGCCTTCTCCGAGCGGCTGAGCCGCTCCGCTCGCGACCTGCACATCACGGTCCAGGACCGCATCGGCTCCAGCGACGCGAGCGCCTATGAGTTCTCCCCCACCCGGCTCCACGCCTTCCAGCTCTCGGAGCTCGTCGACTCGACGCCGGATCTGCGCATCCTGCGCACCGCCCATACGGCGCTCTCCGGCGCCGGCTCGCTCAGCCCCGAGGATGCCGCGCACCTCAAGTCCGTGATGGGCACGGGACGTCTCTCCGCCGCCATGGCCCAGGCTGCTCAGGGCTCGCGCTCGGCCGAGGAGGCTCGTCGCGCCGCGCTCGCTGTTCTCGAGGAGACCCTCTTCGCCACTGCGCGCGACATTCTCCAGCATCCCGTCGTGGCACGCCCGGAGTCCGCCTGGCGTGGGCTCCGCTGGTTGTGGGAGCACTGCTCCGCCTCCACCGGCCTGGACATCGAGGTGCTCGACATCGCGCCTGGATCACTCGCAGAAGCCCTCGCGCAGTGCCTGAATCAGCCTCCGCTCCAGCGCCCCGATGCCTGCTTCCTCCTCGACGAGAGTTCCGACATCGAGGCCCTGCATCAGCTCGCGGCCCTGGGCGAGCAGGCCTCGCTGCCCGTCGTGGTGGCGGTGCCTCACTCCCTCCTCGGGGCTGGCCCCTCGCCCGCTGATGACAAGGAGGCCCTCGCACGAGAGGCGTGGCGCCGGCTGCGCGCCGACGAGTCCTCACGCTGGCTGTGCGCCGCCTTGAACCCCGTGGTGATGCTGGCCGAGGAAGCGGGCGAAATCCGCCGCCAGTGCTTCACCAGCCCCGCGCTCGCCGTGGCGGCCCTGCTCGCCGCCAGCTTCCGCGACACTCGCACCTTCGGCCGTCTCGTGGGCCCCGGCAGCGGCACGCGCGCCCCCGCCGTGTGGAAGCCCAAAGCGAGCTCCACCGTCGCCACCGAGCTCGTCCTCTCCCTGCGCGAACAGGAGCGGCTGGCCACCCAGGGACTGCTCGGCGTGAGCGGCTGGTGGGACTCGAACGCCGTGCTGGCAGCGGCGGCTCCCACCGTGTACGGCGGCCGCGACGCCACACCGCTCCCCGCCCAGCTCCTCACCGGTCGCCTCGTCCGGCTCGCCCAGGAGCTCGCCGAGCGGCTGCCCGCAGGTGCCAGCCCGGACGCCATCGCCTCCGCCTTCTCCCGCGCCGCCGAGATCTTCCTGCCCACCGGCTCGAAGCAGGACTGCCAGCTCCAGGCGCGGGTGGTGTCCACCGGGAGCGGCGAACGCGGTGTGCAGGTTCGTGCCTCGGTGCGGCCCGAGCTGGCGGGCACACACCTGCAGCTCGCCTTCACCCTGCCGCTGCCGCGCTGAGCGCCCGTCTTGCCGCGATGCGCCGAGGGGTGCACCACGCCCGGATATGAGATGATGGACCGGGTACCCGGCACGAGAAGAGGAGGCTCCTGAAGTGAGCACGGCATTCCAGGAGGAACTCAAGCTCGAGCTGACGCTCACCATCGCCGGCCAGCCCTTCTCCATTCCGGGCGGCCAGGTGAAGCACCTGTCCGCGCGCATGGCCAGCCATGGCTTCACCGGCTCGGTCTCCTTCTGGACCTCGATGGAGAAGAAGGACGCGCCGCTCTTCAAGGCCTTCTCCAAGCCGGATCTCGTCCAGGTGCGGCTGTCCGTGGCGGCGGTCGATCCCTCGCTCGATTCCCCGCCCGCTCCCCTCGTACTCCAAGGGCTGGCGCGCGGGCGCAGCGTCCTGGCGGAGACCCAGGGCACCGCGCAGGACGAGCAGCGCGTCTTCCGCCGCTACACCCTCGAGTTCGCGGATCCCGCTCAGGTGCTCTGGCGCCAGCACCGCCCCATCGAGCTGCACACCAACATGGCCATGAGCGACGTGCTCGACGCGCACAAGGCCAGCCTCCAGATCACTCAGGACTGGGCGCAGCTCCGCCAGAAGCAGGCCATGCTGTGCCTCGCGGTGGGCGCGGACTCTCCCGAGGTCAGCTTCTACGACTTCGTCCTCTGGTACGTGGACTCGAACAACGGCGTCTTCGCCTATGACTGCCAGCAGAACCAATACCTGCTGGCCGACAGCAAGCCTTCCTCGGGAGAGGCCGCCGCGCTGAGCCGACTCCGGGTGCAGGACGTGCAGGTCCGCCTCCCCGCGCCCATCCGCCACGGCACCCGCGTGCTCAACGCCGTGGCGCAGGGGCCCACCACCACCCCGATTGAGCAACCCCAGGCCGTCTCCGGCGTGTCCCATGACGTGATGCTGCGCACGCCGATCGCCGATCAGGCCGAGCAACGCCAGAAGCTGGAGAAGGCTCGCCTCCAGGTGCGTGGGCGGCAGCTCCAGGTGTCCTTCAAGCAGTTCCCCTCGGTGGAGGTCTTCCCCGGCGCCCTGCTCAAGCTCGACGGCCCGCTGTGGCCGGCCAGCTTCACGGGGCTCGGCGAGGACATGCGGGTGCTCGAGCTCGAGCTGGAGGCTCATGCCGAGCACGAAGGCCAGAACGACGAGCAGCAAGCCCTCACCGCCAACTACCAGGTGCTGCTGTCCATCCGGCTGGAGTCCTCCGACGAGCCCGGGGTCACCCTGCCGCCCTACCGCGTCCCGCGCTACCCCATCCACGTCGAGGGCCTGGTGCACGCCCCGGGCGGCGAGCCCGAGGATCGGCGCTACCTCATCACCGAGGACGAGAAGACCTCCGTCAACTCCTTCCACATGACGGTGCCCATGTGGAACAAGACGGTGAGCGTCCTGGCCGAGCCCATCCACTTCCCGGGCCACTTCTTCTTCCCTCCGTACAAGAACACGCGCGTGCTGGTGGCGCTCCACTTCGAGCACGCCGAGCTGCTCCGCTTCATCGACTGGAAGGAGGGCGTGCGCACTCCCCAGGATGGCCAGGGCGATCAGCTGCTGCTGGGCAAGAACAAGACCAGCCAGACCGGGCTCACCCAGGACTTCCAGGACGACAAGCCGGTGTGGCGCATCCATCGCACCTCCGGCGGAGACACGCAGATCGTCCGCATGGCCGAGGGTAACCTCTTCATCCAGGTGAAGGAGACCGAGAGCAGCATGGCGCCCACCCCCACCTACGATGTGTCGCCGCAGGTGGATGCGGCCGTCGCGGATCTCTCGGCGGGTGTAGGAGGAGCGATCGGGCAGACGAGCGCCGCCTACCAGGGCGCGATGGCCGCGGTGCGTGCGAAGATGAAGAGCGCCCAGGCCGAGGCGAAGGCGGCCCTCAGCGGGGCTCGGGCGGAGGTGGGCGGGAAGGTCGCGGCGGCCAAGAGCGGGCTCCAGGGCGCCACCTCGAAATTGTCCCAGGGAGCCAGCAAGCTCTCGGGGGCGGCGGAGCAGGCCAAGGCCTCGCTCAAGAAGCTACGGTAAGGCAGTCACTCGGCACGGAGCAGACCCATGCAGCAACTGAGCGCCAAGGTGGCGGAGCTTCGCGGAGAACTCGAGTCCTTCAGTGCGGGCATCGTCTCGCGCGTGGAGCCCATCCGCGCCGAGCTCGGCACGCTCACCGGCAAGCTCGAGGCGGCCGTCGCCTCCCTTCGCCCCGAGGTGGAAGCCCTGGGCGCGAAGCTCTCCCAGAAGATTGATGCGCTGGACGCCGAGCTGGCAGAGCTGGAGCCCTGAGTGAAGGCGCTGTGGACCCAGTTCGACTCGGCCGCGCAGCAGGTGCTCACCCTGCGCGAGAAGCTCGAGGCCTCCGCGGGCCCTATCCGGAAGACCGTGAGCGAGATCGAGCCCACTGTGTCCGCCCGCTGCCAGCAGCTCGAGGACACGACACGAGGCAAGCAGCAGTCCTTCAGCCAGCAGCTCGAGTCGCTGTCTCAGGAGGTGGGGCAGCGCTGTGACGCCACCTCCACCCAGGTCACCGCCGAGCTCGACAAGCGCAAGCAGGAGCTCCAGCGGACCCAGGCCAAGGCCCAGGAGGAGCGGAAGAAGCTGGAGGCGCAGCTCGAGGCCCGCGAGAAGCAGATCCAGGACGAGATCCAGAAGCTGCGCACCCAGGCGGAGCAGGCCATGCAGCAGGGCGCCTCCCAGCTCGCGTCCGCGCTGGAGGCCGTGCTCGCCCCGGTGAAGGAGATCCGCGAGTCCCTGGGCGAGGAAGCCCAGAAGCTGACCCAGGCGCTCGACTCCGTCCTCCCCCCCGCCTCCACGGCCCTGCAGCAGGTGCACGATCAGATCCAGTCCGCTTCCGACTCCGCCAAGGCCGAGGTCCGCCGGCTGGTGGGCCAGCTCCGCGCGGGGCTGACGCCGGTCCGCACCCTGGTGAAGACCGCCACCGAGACGGCCAGCCAGGTCCTCCAGACGCTGGAGACCACCGTCGGCGGGACGATCGAGACCGGGCGCACGCAGGTCAACAGCGTGCTCGACGCGCTCGAGCAGACCCTGGGCGGGCAGGTGCAGTCGCTGGCCAATACCATCAAGGCCGTGGAGCAGCTCATCACCCAGGTGGAGCAGCAGATCGACTCGCTCATCACCCAGGGCTCCGAGGCCATCGACACCCTGATGAAGACGGCCGCCACCACCCTGGAGAGCATCAAGGCCCCCATCCAGGCGACGATCGACGCCGCTTTTGGCGTGCTCGACAGCCTGATGGACACCATCGCCCAGGTCGAGAAGCAGATCCTGGCGCTCTTCGCCCTGCTGCCCGAGAAGCTCGAGCAGCTCCAGACGCTGTTCAAGACCATCGTCGGCACGCTGGAGTCCCTGCTCTCCAAGGCCGTGGCGATGCTGGAGGCCATCCCCGCCGCGGATCTGCCCAAGCCCCTGGTGACCCCGGCCATGAACGCCATCACCCAGGTGGTGACGCAGATCTCCACCCAGCTCGACACCATCTCCAGCCAGGTGGGCCAGCAGCTCACCTCGCTGTCGGATCAGCTCATCTCCCAGGTGGAGCAGCTCCAGTCACAAGCCCTCGGGCAGGTGCAGTCGCTGCAGCAGCAGCTGGTGCAGCAGATCCAGACGCTGCAGCAGTCGGTGCAGAGCAGCATTGATCAGGCCGTCACCCAGGCGGAGCAGGTCATCGAGCAGGTGACACAGCAGGTGGCCACGGCCCGCGATCAGGTGGTGACGCAGGTCAAGGCGCTGGAGGATCAGGTGTCCCAGCGCGTGGATGCCCTCAAGGAGCAGGTGAAGACCCAGCTCGGCACCTTCGAGCAGTCGCTCGGCCAGGGACTCCAGTCCGCGTCCGATCAGATCGCCACGGTGGGCGCCACGATCGAGCAGCAGGTGGACTCCGCCAGCCAGCAGGTGAAGTCCGGACTCGACTCCAACAGCTCCTCGGTGGACACGGCGCTCGAGCAGGCCCGGCAGGCCAAGGATCGCATCGAGGCCGAGACCACCACCCGTGTGGATCAGCTCCTCGCCGCGTTCGCGACGCAGGCCCAGGGGCTGATGGATGCGGCGGGCCAGCAGCTCAACACCGTGGCCACTCGGGTGGATGCGACGCGCCAGCAGCTCCTCGCCCCGCTGGACAGCTTCGCCGCCTCGCTCGAAAGCGCCACCTTCTTCTCCCAGGTGGTGGAGCAGGTGCGCGCCCAGGTGACGCAGCTCCTGGCGGGGCTCGACTCGCAGGTGGGCAAGCTGGCCGCCTGACTCAGGCGCCGGGCAGCTTGGGGGCCTCGGGGGCCTTGGGCGCCTCGGGGGCCTCCGAGGGGAGGGCCGGCGGGATCGAGTCGCTGAGGATGCGGCTCACCGTCAGCTCGATGTCCACCGCGCTCGGCATGGGCGGGGTGAGCAGCACCTGCCAGTTCCCATCCGGGGCGGTGAAGAGGAAGGAGACCGCCACGGCCCCCTCCTTCGGCGCCTTCACCTGGAAGCGCTGGATGGTGCCCGGGTAGATGACCGCCGTCTGCAGCACCGTGTTGTCCGGCGCGCCGACCCTGGCCGCCACCTCGGAGTACGCCTCGTTGGCGTACTGCTTGGTGTCCACCTGGCGCACGAGCATGTACATGGGCCGGCCCAGGTTGGTCCCCGGGGGCGACTTGACGTTGAGGCTGACCTGGGCCGTCGCACAGCCGCCGAGCACCAGCGCCGCCGCCGCCAGCATCATCCGCCGATACACGCGCACGCTCATCGAGGCACTTCCCGGAACGGCACCCACGGGTCTCCTTTCAGCCCGAAGCTGATCTCCAGTCCTCGCTTGTTCACGTTATTGCCCTGCAAGGCCAGGCTCCACTGCCGGCGCTGATCCGTGGTGAGCGCGGCCTCCTCGAAGAGGCGGAAGCAGCTCCAGGCCGAGCGGTTCCACGGCAGCGACAGGTACTGGGGCGCGTCCCGCGCGGGCGAGCGCAGCTCCAGCACGATCGAGGACACCTGCTGATCCCACCAGTTCACGGGGAACTCCTGCCAGGTGGGGCTCTGGTTGAAGCCGTACGCCGTCGTCTTCCCGCACTTGAGGGAGGACATGGTGACGAAGACGCCCGGCATGGGCGGCGCGGGCAGCGGCTGCGGCTGCACCTTGAGCATCAACGGCCGCGGCTTGCCCTCGTCATCCCACAGCAGCTTCGACAGGCGGCCCAGCCGGCTGAGCGTGAGCAGCATCTGCTCCGGCAGCGCCAGCTTGTCGCGCAGCGGGCCCTTCAGGGACCACTCGGTGCCCCGCTCCGTGCAGATCCGCGAGAACACCTGGTTGACGAAGATCCAGAAGGCCCCATCCTTGCGGCGCAGCACCTCCAGCTCGCCCGGATCCACATCCTCCGGCGACTCGGGGTTGAAGGGGTAGCGCTCCAGCATGGGCCCCAGCATGCGCCCCGTCGTCTCGGTCCACTGCTTGGCCAGCGTCTTCTCCAGCTCCTGCTTGCCCAGGCTCTGCACCTGGAGGAAGGGCTCGAGGAAGGGCTGCCGCAGCTCGCCGGTGATGCCCTGCGCGTCCAGCCACTCCTGCGCCTTGCGCAGATAGGAGTTCTCCTCCTCGAGCATCATGGACAGCGCCACCCGCTCCAGCGGCGTGAGCATGTCCGTGAGATCCGCGGTCCCGCTGTCCGACTTGGCCGCATCCGCGCCCGCGGCTTTGTCCTTGGCGGGCGCCTCGGCCGCCTTGTCCGCGCCGGGCTTGTCCCCACCGGCCTTGGCCTTGGCGCCCTTGTCCCCGGACTTGGAGGCCGCGTCCAGCTCGTCGTGCATCTGCGCCACCAGCGCGTGGTACGGAGCGAGCGCGGGATAGTAGCCGTTCTTGTCCACCGCCATGAGCGTGATGATGGGCCGGAAAGGCGCCACGGCGTTGCGCAGCGGCTCGTAGTAGGGGCCCTCCAGGGGATCCAGGTTGGCGCGGGTGGCCACGTCCCGCAGCATGTCCACCTGCTGTGAGGAGGGCTGGGTGACCCGGGCCAGCTCGTCCAGCAGCACGGCGCGCGGCGCGACGAAGCGGTAGTTGCGGATGCTGTGGAAGAGGCCCTCGCGGTAGCCCTGGGCGAACACGTTCACCCGCTTCTGCACGTACTCCTCGCGCTTGGCGGTCTCGTCCGTGGGGAGCTGGGCATTCTTCAACCGCTGGGTGAACTCATCCACCAGCGGCTTGAGATCGGTATCGAACGGCGTGCGGCTCAGCACCAGCTGCCCCGCGTGAACGGAGGACTGGGAACCCACGGTCAGCCTGCCGCTCTTCTCGTAGAAGTCGAGCAGGGCCTGCAGCAGCTCGCGCGAGAGCTGGGGCGGGCGGAACTCGAAGTTCTGTTGCAGCAGCTCGATGCGGTACGGGCCCTTGTTGTTGCCCGGCAGCCAGAGGCCATCCCGGGTGAGCAGCTCGGAGGGGCCCATCTTCTCCACCGCCTGGAAGCCCGAGAAGGCCTCCTCCTCCATGTTCAGGATCGCGGCGAGCGTGTCCCGGTTCGCCCGCAGCCAGTCGAGCACGTGGACGGTGGACTCGATGCCCTGGAACTGGTGCGTGTTGATCTGCACCGCGGAGGCATCAATCAGGCTGAGCACCGTGGGCAGCGAGACGAAGACGTCCAGATCGGCCAGCTGCGCCTTGAGCCGCTCGCGCTCGGCGCGGTGCAGATCCAGCTCCGCCAGGCCCTTGGGCCCGGACTCCAGGGTCTGCTTGAGGAACAGGAGGTGATCAAACCAGGGCTTGAGCTGGCTCTCGAACGTCAGCCGATCCGCGTAGGGCCAGCAGGACCAGTCCTCATCCGCGGTGCCGGAGACCTGGACGGCGCCGCGGCGGCAGGGCGGGTTGCGCTCCCAGGGCTCGTCGCTGGTGAGCACGTAGGTGGACACCAGCGATTCGTTCAGATCGAGCGCGGAGATCCAGGTGCGGCTCTGCTCGGCGCCTCGGGCCGCCTTCGCCCCGTCCGGCAAGGACAGGTTGTCCTCCCACCGCCGCGAGTGCTGCGGGGTGACGCTGGAGTTCACGAAGGTGCCCAGCCCCTCCGCCTTCGAGGAGTGCAGGGTGGCCAGCAGGAAGACCACCTGCTCGGGGCGGCAGTCCTGAGGGTGCTTGTGGCAGTGCTCGAGTGCGGGCCGGAGGTGGCTCTCGCGGATGCCCTGGGCCAGCCGCTGGTGAAGATCCAGCATCTCGTCCGGGAAGCTGGAGTTGAGCGGCGGCCACCAACGCGCGGCCTGCCACAGGTGGCTGATCGAATCGGCGGCCGCGTTCACCTGCGCCTCGACGGCCTCTCCCCTGCCCTCGATGCCCTGCTCCTTCATCTGCGCCACGGTCTGCTCGAAGCCGGCCACCTGCACCTGCGCTTCGCGCAGCAGCAGGTAGTAGTGGGCATACGCGGCCACCACGGGCAGGCAGAACGCCGCGGCAATGAGCGCGGCCCGCCGCAGATGCGTCTTCAGGTAGAGGCGGCGCAGCGACTCGGCGCTGCTGTCCTCGGACACCACGGAGAGCGTGCCGCTGGCGCGCGCCTCGGGCGTGGGGGAGGACAGGTACACGCGCGAGAGCTGCGGCTTGTACGAGAGGGTGTTGCCCTCCAGCAGCGCGGCGACGAAGCGGCCCAGCGCCGCGAACGAGCGCCCGCCCTGCGAATAGAAGCGCTCCAGGCGCTCGAAGGCGTCCACCGGCAGCGAGGTGAGCCCCAGCGCCAGGAACTGCTCCTGTCCATCCAGCAGCGCGGCCAGCTGGCTCTCCTCGCCCTGCTTGGGGATCTCGAAGGAGCACGCCACGCCGTGCTGCCGCAGCATCCGCGCGAAGTCCTCGAAGCCCTCCAGCCCGTCCATGTGCGTCAGGCACAGGCGCGTCTCCACGGGGGCGCCGCGGGCCTCGGACATGATGTTGAGCTTGCCGCGCAGCAGCTGCGCCAGGCGACGCTGCTCGTCCGGGGCCGTATCCGCCAGCCAGCGCACGTCCAGCACGAGCACGGCCAGGCCCTTCTGCTTGTGGTCGAAGCACTTGCGCCACATCCTGCGCAGGGCGCCGCGCGCCTGGAGCGTGTCATCCTCCAGCAGCGGGGCGGACACCTCCTGCACCACGCAGTCCGGCCCCAGGTACATCTGCAGCAGCGGATCCTCGGTGTAGCTGGGGAGGAACTGGTGGGCCTGGCGCTGCCAGTCCACGTCCAGGCCAATGAGCCGCGTCTTGCCGCCGCCCGCGGGCCCCATCACCACCACGGTGGGCAGATCCACCACGGCGGCGCGGTGGGACAGCGGCAGCCCGAAGAGGAAGGTGCGGCGCACCTGGAGCAGCCGGCCGGAGGACATGGGCGGAGGACCACTGGCGGCCTGGGCCGAGCGGCGGCTGCGCCACCACCCGTACAGCTTCCACCCGAGGAACGCGAGCAGCACCACGACGACGAGCACCAGCAGCCACACCAGGTACGGGCTCACCGCGTGCCAGATCTTCTCCAGCTTGCCCTCTTCCGCCTCGACGGCCTTCGCTCCGGCATCGACGGCCTTCGCCCCATCGGCCACCGCCTTGGCGGGATCCGCGGCGCCCAGCGCCAGCCATGCCACTGTCAGCCAGTGCGAACTCACAGGTCACCCCCCCTTACGGGCCGTGCTCGGCCCGGAGCGGCCTGCACGAGCGGCCAGTTGGAGTGCCTCGAGCACCTCTTCCAGCTCGTCCATCGACTGCAACAGCTCCTCGTGACGAGCCTCGTGATCCTTGGGAGCCAGGCGTGTACCTCCGGGCTCGGGAAAGAGCGCCGCCACGCCCTCGCGCACCTGGGCCAGCAGCGGCTCGGCTCCAGCGATCAGCGAGCCCAGCTCCGCGCGAACGGACTGCTCCAGGCGCCCCAGTTGGGTCCGGGGCCCCTGCAGCTCCTTCATTCTCTGCGCCTCTTCCCTCATCGTGACAGCCACCAGAGTAGCACTGGTACAAAGACGGCCACGCATCCGGACGCCACGTAGTAGCGCAGCGGGAAGGCCTGAACGAGCGGGGGCTGGATCGGAGCAGGCGGGGGAACAGGCACCGCCTCCGGCTTGGGAATGCGGGCCGCCAGCTTCTCCTTGTACTCACGCAACCGGGCGGTGCTGCCGGCGTAGCGGCCCTCGAAGCCGGCGGTGAGGCAGAAGTGCAACAGCTCGAAGACCAGCAGTGGCGCGACGCGCTGCGCCAGCTTCTCGTCCGCCAGCTCGTAGAAGCGATCGCCGCCCGAGTCGATGCCGAACAACTTCCACTGTAGCAGCGGCCAGTCCGACTGCTCCGCGTCCGCGAGCCGGCGCAGCACCATCTCGTCCACCAGGTAGACGTAGGGGCGCAGCGCCTCGTCGATCTCCTCCTCGCGATAGGCGCCGCCCAGGGCCTTCTGGAGCCCGGCCACCTCGTCCAGGAGCTGGTGCTGGAGCTGGGCCAGACCCTGCTGGCCCACTCGCACCTGCGTGCGCTCCTCACCCGCGGAGGCCTCCGGGGGCAGGAACTGCTCCAGGAGCGCGCGCACCTGCCGGTGGCCCCGGAGGAGGCTTTGCCAATGCTCGAGTTTCATGAGGACACTTTCAGCGGGAAGGAGCCAGCCCCGGCCACGGTGGGCCGCAGCACCACCGAGGCCTCGCCGTTCCATGCCTCTAGCAGATGGTGCACCTGCTCGAGGAAGCAGGCCACCAAGGGCTCGGCGCCGGGCTCGAAGGGCTCCAGCAACATCTCGTAGACGTGCAGCAGGCCCGAGCCGCGCAGCGCGCCATCCGGCGCCACCGTGGCCTTGAGCTCGCGCACCCAGGGGATGACGCGGCGGAACGGCTCCTCGGCGGGCGTGCCCAGGTAGTTCAGCAGCGCGGCCAGCTCGTTGCGCTCCAGGGTGGACTTCACCTTCCAGGCCAGCAGCCGGGTGAGCGCCGCCACGTCGTTGCGCAGCACGCTGTCCCGTTGCGGCTCGAGCCGGCCCACCAGCTGCCAGTCCAGGCCCTCCACGTGCCGCGACGGCGTGGACACGCTCACCTTGCCGACGGCCTCGGAGACGAACTGCGGCTGGTACCAGAGCGCCTCCACCAGCAGCTTCTGCGGCTCGAGGAAGGCCTCGGGCAGCCGCACCAGCAGGCTGTGGCGCGGGCGCAGATCCTCGTCGAGCCCCTCATCCAGCTCGTAGCTGGGGCCCTCTCCCGGGAGGAAGGCCGGGCGCATGGGCGTGCGCCCCGTCTTGTCCAGCACGTACACGCCCGTCACGGAGTGCAGCTGCAGATCCTTGCCGGCCGTCATCCCGCGGATGGTGTACTCGGAGCGGGTGCCGTCGGCGACGATGGGCTGAGCCGGCTCGGCCTTGAGGTTCTCCACCGGCACGACGAAGGGGTGGAGGAAGTCCGGGTACGGCGAGCGGCCCACCGTCCACGCCTTGTCCAGATCCAGGCACAGGCTGAAGCGGCTCCACTCCTTGCGGTGCGAGGGCACCGCCACGTGGAGGAACAGCCCCTGCTCGGGCTGCTGGAAGAAGGCGCGCACGCGCTGGAGCGGGTGCTCGAGGCGGCTGGCATCATCCAGCAGCTCCGGGCTGTCGCCGAAGGAGAACTCGCACGGCATCCCCTGCGAGCCGCTGTCCGCCTGGGCGTCGTACACCACGCCTACCTGCTTCAGGTGGCCGCGCAGCGCGTGGAAGACGGCCAGCGAGGGGCGGTACTCGTCCAGGTGCCGCACGTGCAGGCTGAACATGCCGATGGGATCGCGGCGGGGGAAGCTGGACTCGAAGCGGAGGATGAGCCGGTAGTTGCCATTCGGCAGGCGCACCACCTCGCTGCCGCCCATGGAGATGGGGAGGATGCGCAGGTGGCGCCGCGTGCGGAAGGTGCCCGCCATTCCGTGGGAGGGAGCCAGCCGCAGCTCCGTGCCCCGGGGCAGCACCACCGTCTCGGTCATCTTGTCCCCGGGCAGCGCCTGCACATGCGCCACCGCGGGCAGCGGCCTCAGCAAGAAGTCGAAGAAGGAGGAGAACAGCCGCAGCCAGGTGGAGCGCAGGTTGTGCTGCGTGGCCAGGCGCGTCTGCACCGAGAAGAAGGCCATGGACTCGATGAGGCGCCGCACGTGCGGATCCTCCTTGTCCAGCGGCACCTTGTCATACGAGGTGAGGAACCGCTGCCGGAAGCGCTCCAGCGAGGCCAGCTCGTTCAGGTAGTCCTGGTAGATCAGCTCAGACGAGACGCTCACCGCACCCTCACCCCAGCTTGACGAGCGAGCCGCCCACGGTCGTCATCGAGCCCTTCAGCTCCGCCATGCCCGAGGACTCCAGGCCCAGTTTGCCGTCCCCGGACACCTTCGTCATGGGCGCGGCCAGCTCCGCCTGCGCCTTCCCGGCCATCTTCAAGTTGATGCCTTCGATCTTGTTGTCCCCGCCCGAGGCGATGAGGCTGGTCTGCAGGCCCTTCATGTCCAGGTTGGTGGCCGCCTCGATCGCCACCTTGGCGTTGGAGGACAGCTTCGCGTCCTGGGTGGCGCTCAGCGTGTACTTGGCGCTGGAGGTGATCGTCATGTCCTTGGTGCTCTCCACCTTGAGCGTGTCCTGGCTGTTCCAGCTGGAGGCCTTGGCCGACTTCATGGTGAGCGTGCCGGTGGCGTCCACGGTGAAATCCTTGCACGTGATGGTGACGCTGTCCTGCTTCTGGACGATCGTGCTCGTCTCCTCGGAGCCCTGGACCTTGATGGTGATGCTGGTGCCGTCCATGACCACCGTCTGGGTGATCTGATCATCGGCGTTCTCCACCTTTACGGTGACGCCCTTCTCCTTGTCCAACTCGACGGTGCAGACCAGCTTGCCCATGGTTCCTCGCTTCCTCGGCGGAGCACGGGGGGCCCCCTTCCCCTTACGATTGCTCTTCCTTCACCTGGATGAGCAGCGTGCCCTCGGTGATCTGGATCTTCTGCGTGTCCTTGTCATGGGTGCGCTGCATCAGGAACACGGGCTTGTCGTCCGTGTAGTAGTGCTTGAGGGCCGTCCCGTTCTCGGGAGTCTTCCCCACCAGCAGGGCCACGCCCTGCCCGTCCTGCGGCATGCGCGCCCCGGTGCGCCAGTCCAGGAAGCGCTTGATCCACGCGCGCTGGAAGTCGAGCGCCACCAGCACCCGCTCGCCCTTGTAGGCCGGGAAGTAGAAGTGGCCCGGCAGCAGGTTCGGGTTGAAGGGCGTGGGGATGATCTGGTCCTCGAAGAGCGGGACCTTGACCTTGTACCCGTCCAGCGAGGTGGCCGAGTCCGTATAGGCCTGCCACGTCTCGTCCTCGTCCGCGCCCTGCTCGCTGACGATGAAGCCCTCCACGTAGCGCGGGTAGAGCGGCGGCTGCCACGCGGGCAGATCCACGTACGTCTCGTCCTGGGGCTCCAGCCGCGTGCTCATGCGGAAGGAGAAGAGCGAGTAGCCGTCGCCGTACACCTCCTCCTCGGCTTCGCTGGCCACCTCGGCGTACAGGCGCAGGGTGCGCACGCGCAAGGTGGCATCCTCGGCCACGCCCGCGGCGCCCCAGGCCTCGTTGGGAGGCAGCTTCACCAGCGCCCCGGGAGCGAACGCCGTCTCGGGGAACGAGCGCCACACCAGCTCCAGCTCCGCGCCGCGCGCCTTCAGCCGCGCCGTCTCCAGATCCACCCGGGCCTGCACGTCGTCCGAGATGGGGGTGCACAGCAGCACGTCCTGGCGGATGCCGGTGACGACCTGGTCCTGCGGCACGTTCTGGGTCTGCGGGCTCTCGGCCAGGGCATTGAGCACGTTCACTTCGTGGCGGATGACCTCGGGCAGCAGCAGCTCCAGCGAGGACAGGTTGCTGGTGTAGAGCTGCTGGGGCGTGCCGGACGAGTCCTTGGCGGCCGCCAGCTTGTAGCCGTGCGTCGTGTAGTCGTGGGTGAAGACCCCGTGGTTGCCGTGCACGTACCACAGCACCCAGTCATAGAAGCTCGCGCCTCGCTCGGGCTCCAGCCCCACGAAGATCATGGAGTGCTGGGTGCCCAGCTTCGCGTCCCAGTCGTAGGCGAGCTGGATCTTGTCCCCCTTGTGCGCCTCCAGCACGTCCTTGACCGTCTTCTGGGTGTAGAGCGCGCAGGGGTAGTGCTGCCGCCAGAGCAGCCGCGCCGCGTCCAGGAAGCGGATGCCGTAGCGGCGGTGGAGGATCAGATCGCTGTCGCCCGTGGTGACGGCTTGCTCCTGGAGCGTCTTCTCGGTGACGTAGCCCTTCACCGTCAGCGGGGTGTAGGTCGGCTCGGAGGAGGTCCCCGGGAGATCGGCCTTCACCTCGATCGACACCTCGACCAGATCCGGCTTGAGGAAGTCGGCCAGCAGCTTGTCCTGGTCCTGGCCGCCCTGGCTCTGGTTGTCGGTGAGCATGAACTCCACCTCACCCTCCAGCCCCCAGCTCCACAGCTCCAGCGCCAGGCGCTTGATGCTGCCGGAGATCACCTTGTGCGCCGTGCCGGCGATGGTGAGGGTGAGCGTCACCGCCAGACGCTCCTGGAAGGTGGTCTCCCTCATGGCTCCTCGTCCTCCTCCACCCGCACCTGGCCGCTCACGGTGTGGAAGAGGATGCGCAAGGTGCAGGGCTCACCGCTCAGCGTCCCCGTCAGCACGAAGTGCAGCCACAGCCCCGAGTCCCGGCCGCGCAGCTCCAGCTCCGCGTCCTTGAGCCGAGGCTCATGCCGCTCGACCGAGCTCAGCATCTCCCCGGTCAGCGTCTTCATCAGATCCTGGGTGCCGAACTTCTCCGTGTAGCGCCCCAGGCCAAAGCCCTCGACGAAGTAGCCGTAGCCCTCCTTGGTGTTCAGCACGGACTCGAGGTTCAGCCGCACCCGCTCCAGCTCGCCATCGCCGCTCTGGCGCTGCCAGGAGCTGGTGAACTTGTCCATGAAGGCCGGGCGGCTCATCTCACGCCCTCCGCCAGAAGAGGAACACCTGGTGGCCCTGCAGCGCCGGGGTGACGAAGAAGGCCATGCCGTTGTCGCGCAGGGCGTACTGCCACTCCTCCCCCAGCGAGAGCTTGTACCAGGTGATCTCCGGCCCGAAGGCGTGCGGGAAGCCCGGGTGCTCCACGAGCTTGAAGGGAATGCCTCGCAGCGCCAGCCGGCGCACCACCGGCAGGCGCGAGGGGCTCGCCACCTTCACGCCCTCCATGGAGGGTGGATGGCTGGGATCCTCGCTGCGCACCAGCAGGTACAGCTCGCTCTCCACGCCCGCCTCCAGCGCGGGCAGCGGCGAGAGGATGAACTGCCCATCCTTCACCTCGAAGGGTTTGTAGGTGAGCCGCGTGTCCTTCGGGTGGAGGGCCCGGCTCAACAGCTGCACCCAGCCCCACAGCCCCGCGCCGAGCTCCGTGTGCACGTACGTGGGCAGGGCCCCATCGGGCTCCAGCTCCAGGTAGCAGCAGACCTCGAAGTAGAACCGCCGGAGGGCGTCGAAGAAGTGGTACGGGTGCGGGCAGATGCCGTTGGCGATGTCCGAGCGCAAGGCCTGCAACCGGCGCACCTCGAGCAGGGTACGGCGGGCGCTGGCGAGCCGATCCGGGCGCTGGTAGCTGTCCAGCAGCAGCGTGCGCAGCTGGCCGTGGGCCTTGTCCAGCAGCGCGTCCACCTGGCCCAGCAGCTCGTCGAGGAAGGGGTTGGGGCCCACCAGCAGCAGCGGCGGCACCTTCTGCGCGTCGGGGCGCCACATGCCCTCGAGCCCCTTGGAGAAGGACACCAGCTGCAGCGAGGACAGCGCCCTGTCCACGGACTGCTCGCTGGAGAGCTGCATCCGGTGCAGCACGCGCTGCACGTTGGGAGGCTCGCCCGAGTACAGGGGCACGCCCTCGGTGCCGCGCATCTCCTCCAGCAGGTGCAGGTAGACAGTCACTTCCGCGCGGCCCGTGGCCTCCAGCGAGAAGGACGGCAGCGCGGCGTTGCCGGGCACATCCACCAGGAAGCCGCCCGGCATGACGGCGGTCAGCAGGGAAAGCGACAGGCTGCCCTCGGCCAGCAGCGCCTCGCTCCAGGCGAGCGAGGCGATACCGACCTGAGGCAGCCCGGTCAGCTCCGCATGCAGCCGCGCTTCGGACGAGAGCGCCTCGTCCTGAGCGCGAAAGTGCTCGGGAAGGAGCGTCTGGCCAACCTGCCAGCGGACCCGCGCGAGCTTGTGGCGCTGCATGGTATCGGTCCTATCGGAAGAGCTGCCCTTGCCTACTTCGCCGCAGTCTCGGTGACGCCCCACTGCTTGACGATGTTCTTGCCCGAGCCCGTGGCCAGGTTCACCGTCTGCTCCAGCGTCTGCGGCTTGATGCCCACCTGCAGGGTGAAGTTCTTCGGCGACTGCACCTCGCGGGACTCGTCGTCCGCCACCGACAGGTTCAGGTCATCCCCGCTCTTCTCGAGCAGGCCCTTGAGCGCCGCGTCCGAGTAGTTGGACTTGAAGTACTTCTTGGCGAGCGGATCGTACTCGTAGACGGTGTACTGGAACTCGACCTGGATGTTGGCCCAGGTGCCCATGAGGGCCGCGGACAGCACCTGCTTGTTGGAGGTGGACACCTGCGCGGACAGGTACATGGCGTCCGTGGTGCCCGTCTCCCACAGGTAGTGGTTGAGCACGCCCACCACCTTGTTGGCCAGCGCCTTGTCCGGCTGCTCCGGATCCTTGATCGTCTCCTGATCGGCGGTGAGCTCGATATCACCCAGCTTCAGCTTGGTGATGTAGCCCACGGAGTTCTGCTTGTCCTTCTTGAAGTTGAAGCCCTGGTAAACGTCCAGGGCACGCGAAAACTGTGGCATTGCCGCCTCCTCTTGTCTGAATGGAAATTACGACGAGTGCCTGATCAGCCCAGGCGGGACTCCAGCATCAGCTCCACGTTGAGGCCTTCGAACTGGATGTGCGGCAGCACGGCGACCTTGCAGTCGTACCAGCCGATCTCTCCGGGCCGCGCCTCCACCATGATGTTGGTGGCCTTGAACGGGAAGCGCCGCAGCGTCAGGTCATCCGGGTTCACCACCGTGGTGACGTAGCCGGACAGCCACGCGTCGATCTGCCGCTGCACGTAGCCGGCGTCCGCGGTGCTGCCGATGTTGTCCCGCATGATGCTCTTGATGTAGTGCGCCAGCCGGGTGATGGAGAACGTGTAGGCCATGTTGGTGACCAGCTGCGAGTTCTCCGAGTCCTTCGGGTCCTTGAACTTCTTGGCCCGCTTGATGGACTGGGTGCTGAAGAACGTCGCCTCACCGGAGCCCTTGCGGTACACCAGCGGGATGAAGCCGTTGCGCGCGAACTCGTACTCGCGGTAGTCGGGGATGGCGATCTCCACCGGCGCCTGGATCATCTTCTGCCCGCGCAGGGTGAAGGTGTCCACCGACAGGCCCGTGACGAGGCCGCCGCCCTTGGGGCCACGGATGGACTGGCACCAGCCGGACTGCTCGAAGGACTTCACCAGGTTGCGCCCCATCAGGTACGCGGTGTTGCCCCAGAGGTACTTCTTGGTGTCGCCCTCGGCGTCCTCCTTGAAGTTGAGCACGTCGCAGGGGTTCTTGTCCGGATCCCACGGCAGGCGCACCACGTAGCGCGGCAGCGTCAGGCCAATGTACGCGGCCTCTTCCTTGTCGCGCAGCTCCATCCACTTGCTGTAGCGCGGGTGGCTCAGCACGCCGTCCAGGTTCTTGAGCGACTCGAGCTGCTCCACGCTGTCGCAGTCGAAGAACTTCGGGCTGGCCGCGGCGATGAACGGGCAGTGCGCGGCGTTGGCCACCTTGCCCATGCGCTCCAGCCACGTCATGTCCTGGCGCGAGGAGGTGAAGTCGTACAGCCCCAGCATGACGCCGTACGGCCGGCCGCCGAACTGGTCGTACTCCTTGATGTACATCTTGTCGAACAGGGCGCTGGAGAAGATGTTGCTCGAGTTCTTCTCGAAGTCCTCGGCCAGCTCCTCCTTGTCCACGTCCAGGATGTCGATGGTGATGTCCGCCTGGAAGTTGGTGTTGTTGACCAGATCCTCCAGCCCGCGCCACGACGCCTCGATCTTCTGGAAGTTCTCGTGGTGGATGATCTCGTTCATCTGCGCTTCGATCAGCTCGTCCACGCGGGCGATGGCCTTCATCACCTCGCCCTTGTCGAAGCGGGTCTGCCCGGCGTCGTCCTGGATCGGCTCGACGTTGTAGAGCATGGCCGCCAGGGCGGACATGAAGCGCTCTTCCCCCGGCACCTGCATATCGTTGGGGACGGGGACCAGGCCCGTGCCCACCAGCGGCTGGGCGTTGGTGGGCATGTCGAGCCCGCGAACCTCGAACAACTCCTTCAAAACGTTCTTTTCGGCCATGAGCTACGTGCTCCTCGGCAAAGTCAAAAAATAAGGGTGGAAGATCAAGCCTTGGCGGGAGCCACGGCGGGGGCAGGAGCGGGGGCAGGAGCGGGGACGTTCGTCGCGGGGAGCGCGGGCTGGCCCTCTTGCGGCTTCGCGGCGACCGCGGGCAGGCGCATGCTGGCGTAGCTCTTGAGCTGCTCGCTCTCCAGCAGCTTCTTGAGCTCGTCCTTGTTGGAGAACAGCTCGTAGAGCTTGCGGCGCAGATCCTTGCGGTTGTCGATGTCCGACTGCATCTCCATCAGGAGCTTGCGCAGCAGCATCAGCGCCTTGAGCTTGGGCACGTGGTTGACGATCTCGTCCGGGTGGAAGGACTTCATCCGGTCGATGGGCAGCTCCACCGCCATCTTCCCTTCCCCATCGGCGCTGAGCTTGTCATCCACCTCGAAGGCGACGGACATGCCCATGTCCTTCATCAGATCGTTGAGGTTGGAGCCGTTGACCGAGCGCAGCTTGCGCTCCTCGACATCCACCTGACGATCCTTGGAGCGGCCGAGCGAGAAGTCACCGAGCACCACGACGCGGAAGGGGAGCTTGACGTCCTCCTCCTTGCCATTGATGTTGGTGCGGTAGATCAGCGTGATACGAGACTTGGGCAGACTGTCCTGAATGGGCACGGCTTCTCCTTGCACGGCGCGGCTACACGTTCCTTGGGAAACCGATGCCCCCCGACTCCGCTGCAGGACGCGCCCGCGGTGTTGATAGTCAACACTCTAGGGAGATCAGTTCAGGGGGGTCAAGCTAGCGGCCCAGATGAGTCACCGCTTGTCTGAGTGCTTGAGGTATCCCCTGAAAAGAGAAGGACTTGCTGAGCTTCGAGCGCGGCCTCTTGCAGGGCGTCGTAGCCAAGGTGGCTGGATCGCTCCAAACGTAGGACACCTTCCTGCTCGTGCATCACGAGGATCACCGTGAGCATCAACACCGTCTCGGAGAGCAGGGGCAAGAGCTCCGCTTCGAAGCGGCGGCGAGCCTCGAGGGCCCACGGCCGGCCGTTGCTGGAGAAGGGCTCGCGGCAGTGGATCTTCACCTCCACGCCGCCGGTGGGGATGGAGGCGAAGCCGCCCATGGAGTCGCCCTCACCGAGCGCGCTGGCTCCCAGCCGCATCTCCTTGGCGGGCACCTGCTGCTGGCGGACCTCGCGGCGCACGGAGATCTCCGCCTCGGGATAGTTCTTGCTGAAGATCCAGTGCAGGGTGCTGGGGCAGGTGGGGCGCAGCAGGCGCAGCCGATCCGGGGCCGCCTCGGGCCAGCCGGGCAGCAGGTCCGGGTTGCGCTCGGGGAACAGCCCCGTGAAGCACTCCTCCAGCAGCAGGTGATCAAAGTAGCCGATGAAGCGCTCGAGCCTGTCGTGATCGAGCTGATCCATCGTGCGCATCATGAACGAGGGCAGCGGCGACTGGGCGCTGAACAGGCCCATGTTCACGGTGATGATCACGCGCTTGCGCGGCTGCTGGAGGAACTGGATGTCGTGCACCAGGTGGGCCTGGCGCACGGTGGTGCGGTGGCTGCGGTACTCGATCTCGGCATCGCCGTAGCCGTGGGTGGCCAGCACGTCCAGCAGCGCGGGGATGTCGAAGCCGCGGATGCGGTCGCGAATGCGCTGCTCGACCGGGCCGTCCATGGCCCTACTCCTCCGCCTCTTCCGCCTGCTTGAGGAAGGTGTCCAGGTCGACGCGGTAGAGCTGATCCAGCGCGCGGAAGGACAGCGCGTCGGTGCCCTGCAGCAGGGGCTCCACCTGCTCGGCGTGGGTGCTCAGCCCGGCGAAGAAGCGGGAGAACAGCGAGGGCAGGTACACGCGCGGATCAAAGCGCTCGATCACCGCCATCACGTCCGCCGCCACCACGGTGGCGCGCGTGAAGTCCTCGCGCTCGACGAGCGTGTTGAACGCGGCCAGCTTGCGCATCAGCTCGGCCATCGCGGGAGAGACCGGGATGGAGGGCCCGGCCGTGGCGGCGGAGGCAGGCCGCCCCGGCTCGGAGGGCTCGCGCTCGTCGGGCGCTTCCTCGGGCCCCGGCTCGGACGGCTGCGCGGAGACCGGCTCGGGCAGGGACTGCAGGTGCCCTTCCAGCCACTGGGTCAGGCGGCGGAACGGAGCCTCGCAGCCATTGCTGGGCAGCACCCTGCTGAACGAGGCGAAGATCTCCTCGCTGAGCGTGAGCGCCTGCTCCAGCGGCTCCCGGTTGGCGGGAGCGCTCCAGGCCTGCCACGTCTGATCCTTGAGGCGCTCATGGTGCTCCAGGTGCTTGTTGAGCACCTTGAGCAGCCAGCGCAGCCCCCCGTCGGCGAACACGTCCTTGCGCTCGCGCGGGCCGAAGAACTGCCAGTTGCGCAGCAGCATGCTGGAGAGCGACTGGAACATCGCGGGCATCGCCGCCATGCCGCCCTCGAGGAAGAGCCCGAGCAGGTAGGGGCCCACCAGCCGCACGTCGTAGAGGCCCTCGCGCAGCAGCGCCTCGGAGGCCCGCGCCGCGTCGAGGTAGGAGCTGCGGGCCACCAGATCATTGACCTTGCTGATCCGCTCATCCGAGCTCTCCAGGTCCGGAGCCTCGGCCTCCAGCAGCTTGTCCAGGAGGTGGGGATCCAGAGGAGAAATGACCTTCGCGGGTTCAGCCATCTTGCACCGTGAACTGCCCAGGGACGACGACCTGGATGACGCCGCCCCAGTTGCACATGCACTTGGAGTTGCTCTCCAGGGCCGGCATGTTGCCGATCAGCACGGTGGGGCACCCCGGCGCCCAGGGGGCGGCGGTGGCGGGCACGCACGGCATGGGCGTGAGCACTCCCAGGGCCGCCGCCGTCGCCGCGGCCACCATGGGGTTGGCCGGCGACTGGCACATGCCGAAGGGCAGGATGTTGAGCATCGGTTTGTTGTCCATGATGTTGGCCGCGGGAGTCGTGGCCAGCACCTTGTTGGTGGGCAGCACCGTCAGAGAAGAGGGCGCGACCCCGAAGCTGCATTGCAACATGGCCCCCGTGACGACCTGGACTCCCATGGTGCACTCCCTGGCAAGAATGGCGCGGAGCCCCATCCTCACACAGCCGGCTCTGCTTTTTCCAGCAAGTGGCCTCGCAGCGCCGTGAGCGCCTGGAAGAGCGGATCCGCGCTCTTCCGGTACAGCGCACCCGTCAGGTACTGCGTGTGGCACCAGGCCTCGTCTACCTGCCCCTTCACCTTGCGAGGGTACAGGGGGATGAAGTCGATGCGGTCGGGCATGTGCTCGGCGCCGAGCTCCAGCTCGATGCAGCGACGCACCGCTTGCAGCCATGGACCCGACTGCTGGGGTTGGGCTCCGGTGAAGAGGAGCAGCACGTAGCGGTAGTGGCCGGCCACCCCACCCGTGGGGGCGGGAACCACCGAGGCGCCGCGGCAGAAGGCCAGCCCCTGCACCACCTCGGCGACCTCCGCGGCCGGGTACACGCGCCCTTCCCTCCGGGCCGTGCGCGGTCCGCCGTAGTGGTACACGCCATAGGAGCGCGTCAGCGCCAGGTAGCCAGGCGGCCGCTCCTTGTCGGGCAGCAGCGAGAAGACGCCCAGATCTCCCGGCGCCTCCTGGCCGCTCATGTTGACGTCGCCCAGCACCCAGCTGCGTCCCGGCGCCGGAGGGCTCTCCGTGTGCAGCTCCCTCACCCGCCGCGGCGAGACGAGGACCGCCCCGCCCGCGGAGGGATCCACCAGGACGTTGGAGGATGGCACCGAGGACACGCCGCACTGCTTCACCCAAGCCCGCCAGGCCACCCAGTCAATGGGCTCCTCGGGGTTGCGGAACCAGTGGCCCACGCTCTTCAACTGCGTGCGGGTGCGCAGCAGCAGATCCCTCACCGTGGGAGTGACGCCGAGCGCTCGCAGCGGCTGCTCGTTGATCAGCGCCGGGTTCGCCTCGAGCTCCGCCACCTCGAGGTGAAGATACGTGGCCCCTCGCAGCAGCGTGGTGAAGAGGAAGGCCGGCATGTGCTGCAGCGGGTGGTAGCCCGGAGCCGCCAGGTGCTCGCCCGCACCGAGGCCGAAGGTGAGCAGCCCGTCCACCATCGCCCCTCGCCAGGCCTCCTCCGCCTTCAGCACCGCCGGAGTGCCCGCCGGCTCCACCAGGGGCGAGAACAACAAGCCCACCGGCTCCTCGGGTTTATAGGTGTGCGAGGTGAAGGCCGGAGAAGCCTGGCCGCGGCTCTGCAACACCTGCTTCTCGAAGCCCTGCAGCAGCAACAGTTGGTGCGGCTCCGTGGCGATGTGATCCGGGCCCAGCTCGCCCAGGCGCTTCGCGATGAAGCGCCGGCCCTGCGGTGGCAGGAAGCTGATGCAGGCGCCCACCCCCAGGGCCGCGGCCAGCGAGATGAGCAGCTCGCTCCCGATGGGGTAGAGCAGGCACACCTTGGCCCCGGCCTTGACGCCCTGCCGCGCCCACTCGGTGGCCCGCCGCGCGGCCTGATCCTGCAGCTGGCGGTAGCTCAGCGCCTGCCAGCCGCTCCTGCGATCATAGCTGCGCAGGGCGAGGCGATCCGTGGTGCTGTGGCGGACCACGAGATCGTGGAAGAAGTCGTAGTGCTGGCCGGCCCGGCTCTTGAGGGGCGCTCCACGGCCCACGTGCGCCACCGCCAGCGCCGCGGCGAAGCCTTCTGGGTCTCGCCAGCTCTCCTGCTGCCAGTCCGGCACCCCGGACTCCGCGGGGGTGCCGGACTCGAGCTGCTCGAGGATCCTCCTGACGTCGAAGGGCATCCGGCTACTCGCGCCTCCGCCGCCGCGCGCGCAGGGCCACCAGCGCCAGCAGCGCCAACAGCCCCGTGCTCTCCGCCGAGGCGCTCGTGCTGGAGCACCCTCCCCCGCCCTTCCCCATGAGCTGGCGGCCATGGCCCGTCACGGAGATCTCCGCCTCGGGCTCGGCCTCATTCTGCAGGTACACCTGCACCACGTTGTCTTCCTCGCCCGCCGCCTCGGGGATGAACGAGACATCGAACGTGACGCTCCCACCCGCTGCCAGCGGACCGCTATCCAGCGTCTTCGTATTCAAGGAGAAGTGCGTCCCCTCGAGGGTCTTCAGCTTCACCACCACCCGCTGCTCCTGGGTGGAGCTGTTGACGACGGTGATCTGCTTGGGCTCCACCGGGCTGCTCACGTCCACCCGGCCAAAGTCCAGGCTGCCCGGATCCACCGTGAGCAGGTGCTGCGTGGCCCTGCCCTTCAGCGCGACATCCAGCGTGTGCGGCTGGGCGGGCCCCAGGGTGTCGAAGGACAGGGTGGCCTCGGACAGCACCTCGCCAGGGGGGGCGTAGTTGATCGTCAGGGTGGTGAACGCGCCCGGCCCGATGACTCGCCCCTCCACGGGGGCGTCCAAGGCGATGCTGAACGAGTCCTTGTCGATGCTGCGCGGCACCAGGACAGGCCTGGCGAGGGTGATCCTCTCGCTGCTCAGGTTGGTGATCTGCAGCGTCCTCGGCCGAGGCTGGCTCCCCAGGCGCACCACCCCGAAGTCCAGCGGCGAGGGCGTGGCGGAGAGCACGGACGGAATGCCCTTGCCGTGCAGCGTCACCGTGCGCGGCACGGGCGAGTTGCCGAAGACGAGCTTCAACGTGCAGTTCACGTCCGCCTCCGACAGCGCCGTGAACGTCACCGAGAGCTCCTTCGTGTCGGCAGGCTTCAAGTCGATGGGCAGCGCCGGCTTGGTCACGGCGAATTGAGAGGCCCCATCTCCCTCCACCGTGACGCTGGAGAGCGTCAGCGTCGTGTCGCCGCTGTTGGTGACACGCACCACACGCGCGCTCGAAGCCTTGTTGAGCAGCTGGTACCCGAAGTCCAGCGCCGTCTCCGAGACCTGGATCTGCTGCCCCACGCCTGCTCCGGACAGCCCCACCGTCGCGGTGGGCGCCGTCACGTCGTTGGACTGGAGCTGGATCTGAGCGGAGAACAGCCGCTCCGCGTCCGGCTTCAGCGACACCGACACCGTCGTGGAGACCTTCGGTGGCAGGACCGCCGGCAGATCCGGCGCCGTCATGATGAAGGCCGCGGCGTCGGGGCCCACCAGCTTCATGGTGCTCAAGGTCAGCGGGCCGTTGCCAGTGTTGGTGATCTTGACCAATTGAGGCGCCGAGGCGTTGCCCACCAGCACGTTGCTGAACGCCAGATCCGTGGGGAGCAGCTGCATGGTGGGCGAGGTGCCTCGCCCGCCGACGGTGGCCGTCACGACTCCGCTGTCCGACACGACGTTGGTGTAGAAGTTGGCCTTGGCCTGGCGCAAATCCGCCTTGCTGGGCGTGAACTTCAACCGGACGAGCTTGCTCGCCCCCGGATCCACCACCAGCGGCAGCGCCACCGAGCTATCCAAGCTGAAGTCCAGGGAATCGCCCGCGCTCGCCGTCGTATCCGCGAAGGCGATGTTCGAGACGGACAGCGCCTTCTCGCCCACGTTCTTGACGGAGATGTCCTGGGTGATGGGCACCCCCACGTTGGTGGCGCCGAAGTAGATGTCCGTGGGCTGCAGCTCCACGGCCGCGGCATCTCCGGTGCCCGACATCGCCAGGTTGAACGTGGTGTTCTTTTGGGCATCGCTGGTGATGACGGAGGTCGCCAGGGTGTAGCCGCGCTTGCTCGGCGTGTAGGTCACGATGAACGGCCAGGTGGCGTCCGGCTGCAACACCAGCCCATTGGGCAACCCCGAGACCGTGAACTGCAAATCCGAGGGGGCCACCACCGTGCTGATCGTCAGCGGGTAGGCGCCCGTGTTCTTGAGCACCACGCTCTGCTGCACGCCCGTGCTCCCCACATCCGCGTGCCCGAAGGCGACATCGCTGGGCGTGAAGCTCATCTGGCCATCCACGCCCGTGCCTGTCAGGTCCAGCTGGGGCACGCTCCCATAGGCGTTGCTGATGATGGAGAGCTTGCCGGCCCTGTCCCCCAGCGTGCTGGGGCTGAAGGTGACGAACAGGGCCTGCTTGGCGCCCGCGGCCACCGTCAGCGGGTAGACCGGGGAAGAGTCCAGGGCGAACTCGGCGTTGGAGAAGGACAGCCCGCTGATCTGCAGCTCGGCCTTGCCCGTGTTGGAGACGATGACCGGCAACGAGCCGCTCTTCTTGTCCACGCGCTGCGCGCCGAAGTCGAGCGAGGTGACCGACACCTCCGCCTTCGAGATGATGCCGTTGCCCGAGAGCGCCACCGTGGGCTGCTGAGGCAGATCCGTGTTGATGGTGATGGAGCCTGTCGTCGGCGTTCCGTCCGCCGACGGCGAGCTGGGATTGAACTGGACCGTGACGGCGTAGGAGGTCCCCGACTTGATCTTGTGCGGGAGCGTGTCCACCGTCTTGAAGGAGAAGGGCCCCACCACGGTCAGGTTCTGCAGCTCCACGTAGGCCTCGCCCGTGCTGTTGGTGACCGTGAGCGTGATGGTCTGCGCGGTGCTCTTATCGTTCACCCGCACGTCTCCGAAGAAGATGCTGGAGGGGCTGACGCTCATCTGGGGGTTGGCCCCAAAGCCGCTCAGGGGCAGCGAGGTGGGGCTGCCCGGCGCATTCGAGACGATGTTGAGGGTGGCGCCGTAGCTGGTGGTCTGTGTCGGCGCGAAGGAGACCTGGACGTCGAACTGCCCGCCCGCGGGGATCGTGAACGCGCTCTGCCCGACATAGGAGAAGGTGCCGGAGGGCGACACCGTCGGAGCGCTGGTGATCTTCAGCGGGGCCCGGCCGTCGTTGTGGATCGTCACCTTCTGCTGCAGGGTGGTGCCCACGCGCACGCCGGCGAAGTCGAGCGAGGGGGGATCCAGGGTGATGCTGGGCCGGCCTCCATAGCCCGTCAGCGCCACGTTCACCGACTCCCGGCCCACCGTGTTGGTGGTCAGCGTCAGGGTGGCATCCGCCTGCCCCACGACCGTGGGGGTGAACGTCACCGTCAAGGGCAGGCTCTGCCCGCTGGCGACATCCAGCGTACTGGGGCTGATGGTGTAGAACGCGGCCCCCGTGCCCGTCAGCGTGGGGTTGCTGATGTGCAGGTTGCCCGAGCCGGTGTTGCCCACCGACAACGTCAACGTCGAGGAGACGCCGACCTCCTTGTCCCCGAAGGGGAGCGTGTCCTGCACGGTGACCGTGGGGTTCACCCCCACCCCCGACAAGGCGACCGAGACGGTCGGTTTGCCCACGTCATCCGTGTTGAGGGTCAAGGTGGCCGTGGCCGTGCCCACGACGGTGGGCGAGAAGGTCACCGTCAGGTTGCGGCTCTGTGTTCCCGGGACATCCAGCGTGCTCGGGCTGACGCTGTAGACCGTGGCGCCACCGCCGCTCAGCACGGGGTTGGTGATGTGGAGCGTGCCGGAGCCGGTGTTGCTCACCGCCAGGGTCACCGTCGGGCTGGGGATGGCGCCCACGCGCTGGTCCCCAAAGGAGAGCGTGGCGGGCACCGAAGCGACAGGGGCCACGCCGGTGCCCGTCAGGGTGACGGTGACGGTGGGCTTGTTCACATCACTGGTGGTGAGCGTCAGCGTGGCGGACGTGCTGCCCTCGGCGGTGGGGTTGAACGACACGTTGATGGTTCCCGTGTCCTGGGCCCCCACGGAGAGCACGTTCGGCGTGAAGGTGAAGTAGGCCGCGCCTGGGCCGCTCTTGGCGATATTGCTGATGCTCAGGGTGCCAGAGCCGGTGTTGCCCACGACCAACGGCATCGTCACCGCGGGGGTGTTCAAGCGCTTCTCTCCAAAGGGAAGCGTGAGCGGCACCGAGATGGTGGGATTCACCCCTGTGCCCGATAGATCCACGGCGATGGTGGGCCGGGCCACATCATTGGTGCTGAACGTCAGCGTGGCCGAAGTGGCCCCTGGCACCGTCGGCGTGAACGTCACCGTCAGGTTCAGGCTCTGGCCGGATGGCACATCCAGCGTGGCCGGGCTGATGCTGTAGCGCGCGCTGTCCGTCCCGCTCAGCACCGCGTTGGTGATGTGCAGCGTGCCGGTGCCGTTGTTGCGCACCCCCAGCGCCATCGTCGCCGCGGGGGTGGCTCCCACTCGCTGCTCTCCGAACGCCACCGTGGAGGCCACCACGGCAATGGGATTCACCCCCGTGCCTGACAGCCCCACGGTGATGGTGGACTTGGCCACATCATTGGTGGTCAACGTCAGCGTGGCGGAGGTGGCGGACAGGGCTGTGGGGGTGAACGTCACCGTCAGGTTCAAGATCTGGCCTGCCGGCACATCCAGCGTGGTGGGGCTGACGCTGTAGCGCGCGCTGTCCGCCCCACTCAGCACCGCGTTGGTGATGTGCAGCGTACCCGTGCCGCTGTTGCGCACCCCCAGCGCCATCGTCGGCGCGGGGGTGGCTCCCACACTCTGCTCTCCAAAGGCCAGCGTGGAGGCCACCACGGCGGTGGGATTCACTCCCGTGCCTGACAGCGCCACGGCGATGGTGGGCTTGGCCACGTCACTGGTGCTCAGTGTCAGCGTGGCCGAAGTGGCCCCAGGCACCGTCGGCGTGAACGTCACCGTCAGGTTCAGGC
>NZ_JBJMQP010000203.1:0-2180 GCF_045802625.1 Hyalangium sp.
ATGATGCGAAGGGGTTTGGCTTCATCGCGCAGGACGGTGGCAAGGATGTTTTCGTTCACCACACGGCAATCATCGCCGATGGCTTCCGTTCGCTATCCGAAGGAGACAATGTGGAGTTCGAGGTAGTCGAGGGCCCCAAGGGCCTGCAGGCCTCGAATGTCCGTAAGGTCTGACGCCCCAGCGCCCTTCCCCCTAAGTCGCTAGTCTGGAATCACCCCCCGCCGCGCCAGGTGGGGGGTGTTGTTGGTGTCTCTAGTTCCCGCCGCACCAGCCGATACTCCTGACATCACAGAACCAGGGCTCTTACCGCATGTTGCCGACGGTACACGCAGTCGTGCTTGCAGCATTGCTGCTCTGGCCCGGAGCCGCGGAAGGTCCGGATCCCATAGCTGGGGATACCACCACGCTCCAGTTCTTCGGGTTCCGCGCCGGCGCGAGCCTCGACGAGCTGAGCGCTCGCCTGGCGAGCCTGAGTGGCGGACGTCTGCGCTGCAAGCGCGCCAAGCTGGACCCCAGCGTCAACGAGTGCCGCGCGGTTTTGCAGAGCCCGGAGCTCGGACGGGTCGACGTCTGGGTCTCCGCCATCGACAGCATGGCAGGCGTGTTGACGCTGTCTGCTCCGGTGGATTTCAATCGGCTTGACCTCTGGCGGGATGAGCTGCTCCAGCGCTACGGCCCGGTGAACCCGCGGGTCCAGGGCACTCAATCGATGCTCCAGTGGGTACGGCGAGGGCGCATGTTGCGCCTCACCTGGAGGCTCGAGGGAGGCCAGCCCACAGCCTCGGTGAGTCTGGTCGATGGCCGCGTGCTCGACGACTGGGGGCGAGCGCGGAACCGCTCGGCACGCTGACGGCACGTATGTCAGCCGTAGAGCCGGACCAGGTAGCTGCCATCGGTGTGCTCGAGGGTGTAGTCGCGCACAACGCGACCCGAGTCCTTAAGGACCCCAAGCAACCCGCGGATCCGCGTCCGGATCGGAGCGCCCCCGCCGGCGCGTCCCCGTCCCGTGATCAATCGAACGACGGCACCGGGTCGGGCTTTGGCCTGGGCGCGGAGGAAGCGTTCGGCATTGGTGGCGGCCTCGCTGACACTCTGGCCGTGCAGGTCGAAGGTGGCAACAGGCGACTGGTCGGTCCAATCAGGCATGGTGCGATGAAATCTAGGGGCAAACTGCTGGCCGGCGCGCTCATCCTCGGGCTCTGCGCCTGCCATTTCTCGCAAGCGCCGATTCGGATCGGCTTGGCCGGATCGCTCAGCGATCCCGTCGGCATCCCGATGAAGCGGGCTGCCGAGCTCGCAGTGTCGGAGATCAATGCCGCCGGCGGTGTACGAGGGCGGCCCCTCGAGCTGCTCGAGCGGGACGACTACTCCGATCCGGATTCGGCAGTGTTCGTAGCCACTGACCTCTACGATGCTGGCGTGTCGGCGGTAATTGGCCATCTCTTCTCCGGTCCCACGCTGGCTGCTGCGCCGGTGTACAACGGCGGCCCCGATCCGGTGGTCGCCATCTCACCTTCCTCCTCATCACCTGACATCTCAACCGCGGGAGATTACACCTTCCGGATATGCCCCAGCGATCTGGCCCATGGGGCAGCGCTCGCGCGGTGGGTCCGGGATACCCTCGGCTTCGATCGTGGAGCAGTACTGTATCTCAACGATCAGTACGGGCGCGGTGTCCGCCAGACGTTCGTTCGTGACTTCCTCAAGCATGGCGGAGTCCTGCTCTCGGTCGATCCCTACCTGGGCGACTCGCCGGACGTCGGTGCCTACCTCGACCGGTTGGCGCACCTGGGGCGCGCCCAGTTTCTAGTGGTGGCCGGCAACCGCGGCGACGCCGAGGAGATTCTCCGACAGGCTCGGAGTCGCGGCCTCACCCTGCCGATCGTGGGGGCGGATGGGCTCGAGGGCATCGAAGAAGCGGGCGCCATTGCGGACGGCGTCTATCTCTCTTCAGCCTATCTCACCACGCTTCCAACGGCAGCAAACCGTGCGTTCCTGCAGGCATATCGCAAGAAATTTCCGGGTACCGGGCTTCCCAATCAGCCGGCCGCAGCCACCTACGATGCCGTCTACCTGCTGCGCGATGTCATTGCTCGTGCCGGTCCCAAGCGGCAGGACGTTCGGCGCGCGCTCGCGGAGGTCGGCACCAAGACACCTGGGTTTAAGGGCGTCACTGGAAC
>NZ_JBJMQP010000017.1:0-14371 GCF_045802625.1 Hyalangium sp.
CTACGTGCGGCCCTTCCGGCTGCCGCACTACACCTCCGAGACCCTCAACTGGATTGAGAATTTCTGGAGCCACCTCAAGGTGGCCTACTTCAGCCGGATGCTGACCGAGGAGCGTGAAGCGTTCTATCCAGACGCTATCCGCCTCCTCCGAAGGTTGCGTCGCTCGGGAAGGATAGGTCCCTTGGCGCTCCGGACTACCCCCTGAACGGAATTACCTTCCCTGGCTTAGCAGAATCGCGCCCTTACCTCGTAATCGCCCGGAATGATTCGGAGTCGTTATCCCGTCGCGTCCCGTGTCGTCCCGTCCAGTCCCAGCCCATTCCGCAGGCTCCTGCGACATACGTGCAACATGACGGAGGACCCATCTGTGTAGCGGATGCTCCCATGAGCCAGCGAGCACCGGCGCAGTTACAGGGGCTTCGTGGCTCATCCAGGCCGAGCACGTCGGGCGAGCGGCACAAGCCCGTGTCGTGCGAGGGAGCAACCTACGGCCATGCAGTCACCCTGCCGGCCAGGGCTGCAACGGCCTCCGCCTTGGACAGGTCGAGGATATCGTTGACGAGGGTGAGCAGATCTGCGCCGCTAGCGTAGATGGTCTTGGCGTACTCTACTTGCCTGGTGCTGAGGTTGCCCTCCTCGTTGTCCGAGAGCAGCTAGACGAGGATGAGCAGCGAGTTGAGCGGGGTGCGTAGCGAGTGGCTCATGTCTGTGAGCTTGCTCCTGTAACGGGACGCGACGAATGCTTGGCCATGTGCCATTCCAGACTACCACTTTGGTGGTACTGCTTCGCTCCCAGTCCTTGTCTATCCTGGTGCTCAATCCTGAGAGGAAATGGGTTGAGAGGTCACCATGGGATCCTTCTCCAACAAGCGTTGGCTGCTACCAGGGTGGCTTTCCAATTATGTTGTCGTTAGCGGGCCGCGCCCCGAAGAGCTGCGAGGCTCAAAAGAGGTGCCAGACGTCTTTGTGGCTGGGCTCATTGAGAGCTGGCTCCTCTCTGGGCATGCGATAACCCTCTACGAGATCTGCGCTACGTCAGGTGGAAGCGTCTCTATGGCACATACCGTGCTTGAACGCGCATATCATGACCAACAACTCAAGAGACGCTTTCGTGAGGGCATGCGGCGAGGGGAGTTGTGGGTCTTTGAAGCTGAGCAACCGGTCCTCAAGGGCTCGGTGGTGCCTGTCCCCCCACTCCCGACGCGGCACCCCTCGGAAAGCTCCCGGCAACCAGAGCGAGCGCCCCTCGAGTTCAAGCGTGTCCAGGTCCAAGCCAGGGCCGCACCGGTGTCGGCGCCTGAGCCAACACCTGCACTAATACCTGCGCAAACACCTCCACCGACGCCTTCACCGACGCCTGTATCAACGTCTCTATCAACGCTTCAGCTCGGCCCTCCCAATGCCGAACCAGCGACAGAGCTGACGTTCATCGCCTTCCAGCTTCTGGATGAGGGAGGCAATCCGATGCCAGAGGTGCACTACCGCATCGAGCTACAAGACGGCTCTGTGCGGGAAGGCCGTCTGGACTCCCAGGGCAAGGCACTTGAGGACAATGTTCCCCCCGGCGAGTGCACGGTGTTCTTCCCTGATATCGCACATGCAGCCTTGGACTTCAGTGGTTCGAACCTGGTGTGAAAGAGCGCTTTGCAAGAGAACCCCTCTCATGGAAACGGCGGAATCCGCATGCCTCGACGTTTCATTCACAGCCGTACTGGGAACCGGCTCCCCACAGGTGAGGAAGTAGAGGTTCAACTTCCACTGAGGATCCTGCGCACGCGTCTCAAGGGGCTGCACTTCGAGAGTGACAAGACTTTCTTGCTACCTTCAGCAATGTCCGGGCTTCGTCAGTTGCGGAGGTTGTATGACGAACATCCCGGGGCCGCAGTACTGGTATCAGGTCATGCGGATACGTCAGGAGCGGCTGAGCATAACCTGCACCTATCCGAGGCACGA
Source organism: Hyalangium sp. (assembly GCF_045802625.1). Classification (NCBI taxonomy): domain Bacteria; kingdom Pseudomonadati; phylum Myxococcota; class Myxococcia; order Myxococcales; family Archangiaceae; genus Hyalangium; species Hyalangium sp. Next base: position 1,954 of record NZ_JBJMQP010000017.1, read on the forward strand.
GCACAGGCAGTAGCCGCATTCCTCCAGGATCAGGTAGAGGAATGGTTGCACGAATATGAAGCTGTTTCGCGGTTCAAGCCTTGGGGGACACGCGAAGACCAGCACATGCTCTCGGTATTACAGGATTCACAGGGGCCCTTTTATGTGGGCCCGGTGAACGGATTGAATGGATCTGCCACCCAGGCCGCCGTACGCCGATTCCAACAATGGTTCAATGCCGAGCGCGGAGGCAACCTCACGGAAGACGGGCTCTGTGGGCCCAAGACGCGGCGAGCGATTATTGGCGAGTACATGGCCCAGGATGGAACGACCCTCCCCGCTGGGACGGATCTGGCCATTCATGGGTGTGGCGAAGCCCATCCAGAAGTCGATACGGGAGATGGTGTTCAGGCCCAGGAAAACCGTCGAGTGGAGATCTTCTTTTTTAGGGCGAGGATCATTCCCCCACCGCAAACCCCTTGCCCGCCGGGAGGCTGTCCGGAGTACCTAGCTTGGGTCGAGAGCACGGTTCGCACCATCGATCTGGACGGCGTTGATCAGGAAATACCTTTCCTGCGGCTCGTACCTCCTGTCCTGTCCTTCCATGGGAACGTCCTTGCCCGGCTCGAGCCGGTGGAACCCCGCCCCTTGCCCGTTATCAAGACTCTGAGTCTTGGGTCAGTGGAGATCGAGGAGGTCTGGCATGGCCCCGATGGAAACCTCTACTTCATCCCACCCAGCGGCGTGGAGGGTCCGGTCACGAGTCTCTCCCTCAACGGGGGAGCAGGCCGCGCTCCCGCGGAGCCTGCGCAATATACGCGCGATCCATTGGAGTCAGTCCGGTCTTTGTCCCAGCAGATGGAAGTGCTTGCACAAGCGGCTGAGCTCCGCGTGGGGCAGAGCCGGACAGAAGGCGAGTCTTCCAAGGAGACTCGCCTTCGTTACGAAGTCATTCGGGCCGACGGGGATCGTCGCTTGGAGGAGGCACTGGTGCGAATCGCGGGAGCCGAAGGCTTCTCCGAAGCTGGCGAGGCCATTACAACCGAGTTTGCCGAACTCATCGAGCGCCACGGCCAGGAGGAGTCCCAGAGAGTGGCCACGCTGTTCCCGGGAGGCCCCTCCGTGGCCTGAGGGGTGAAGGGATATCATGCTACCGAAGCCCATTATCGGAGGGAACTTCTTCACTGCGCTGGAGACGGTGCTCGGCTCGTCCAGCGGCCGAGGCCACTTCAACGATGGAGATCTCCAATACGCAGCCCTCAAACTGCCTGCCGCAATGCTGATCGTCCGGCGCACCGCCGAGGAGTTGTTTTCGGCCACTGTCGCGCGGGAGCAGGCCTCCAGTAAACTTTTCGCAGTCATCAATGGCAATATGTGGAATGTCACCACGGCAGGCAAACTGAACGCCTTTAGCGGGCATGATCCTGTGCCAGCAGGTGAGACCACCCCCATGGGTCAAGTCATCGTGAGCGGACAAATGGTGGACGGCACACCCGAGCCAAACCGCTTCTTCGCTCTCTTCGGGAGTTTCTTCAACAGCCCGCCACGCACGACAGAGTCCATGTATGAGTTCGACAAGGGTAATCCTTCTTCTCTCGCCATGAGCGCCGTGGGCGGCTTGGGACCGCTGATCCTCAAGCGTCTCAAGTTCGGTCATCAGAATCTGTATGACCCGAAGGTTCCACCGGGAGCGCCCGTCCAGGGGGAGCCAGGCCCAGCACACCTGCCTTTCCTGGTACAAAGAAACAACATGACCTACATTGCGATGGCTGCGAGAGGTCTCAGGACAGGCAAGGTTGCAATGGCTATTCACCGGGCCTCTTCCATCTTGCTGCTCCTGGTGCAGCCGGATGGGGCGCCTACCGGAATTTCTCTGGACATGTTGCGCGACAAGCTCTTCGATGTGGGAGTAGACGACGCCGTCTTCCTTGATGGCAGCGACTCAGCGATGCTTGTAGTGAACGGTGTCTTCCATGTGAGCCAAGGTGAGGACAAGGACGAGTTGACGACTATAGGTTTGGGCTTCCGATGAGCACTGCCGCTAAGCAGGACCCCTCCCCAGGCTTTCGTCGTACATGGAGGCACAGGGTGCTCCTGGTCGGCCTATTCTTGGGGAGCGCCGCGCTGGTTGCGAGTTCCAGGATCAACGTGTTGCTGACTGGGGGCAGTGATGTGCTGACCTGCCCCTACCGGCCAGCCTTGTGGGCCCAGATGGCAGCGCTCGCCGTTCTGATGGTGTGTGCCTGGAAGGTCACGAAGGCCGTGAGGCTGCTGCCCAGGGTGTCCTGGAGCCTAGCGGGTGTGCTCTTGTTCCTGCCGGCTCCGCTCACCCTTCTCGTGGGCGTCAACGGAGAGCGAAGCGTGGTTCAGGAGAAGTGGGGCCCTTTCACCCTCCGGACCCTCCAGGCCGCGGCTGAGGAGGGACGGCTTCTCGCCAGACGTGAGGGGGCTTTCCTTCAGGTGGAAGGAGGAACTGGGGGGCCCTCCTGGTTCTTCCTGGGGCTTTCGCCTTGGGGCATCGCGGGTGAAATAGAGCGGCATCCCTTGCTTGTGCTGCCCGAGGTGTCCCCCTTGGCGCAGTGTCCCGGAGATCCGAAATGACAATGAGGTACGCGCACCTGTCGCCCGAAGCGTGGGAGTGCGCGGTGCAGGAACTGGATCGGCCCATCTCCCAGCCGCGTGCCGCTCTGGGCTAGAGACGCCAGAGGGGCCCATAGGGGCCACATGAAGAATCAGAGGGAAGCAAAAAGCCCAGCAACCCTTCAAGACTGCTGGGCTTCTCGGGAGGGCGGCGGCGGCAATCGAACCCGCCGCAAGGCGCGCGTATGGAGTCTCAGGGGAGCAACTGGATGTCGTCGACGTAGAGCGTGCCCTGGTCTGCGCCCGACTGGTCCTGGAGGTAGAGCTCCCGGAGCGTGCCAGCGCTCGCGCCCAGGGTGCTGAGCGGGATGACGAGCTGCTGCCAGGTGCCCGGCTGGATGGGGTGGCCCAGCGCCTGGTCCAGGCGGCGCTCCTCGAGGACGTTCGAGCCGTCGGTGAGCAGCACTCGCGCGATCTGCCCGCCAGCGGTGCCACCATGCACCCAAAGGGAGAGGGACTGGTAACGGCTCAGGTCCACTCCCGTGCTGGCGTGGAAGTAGAGGCCCGCCCAGCCGTCCAGCTCCACGGCGATGGCGGACGCGCCCGCGTGGACGACGCCATGCGAGGACAGATCGTGCGTCGCCCAGCTCCAGTCCTCGAACCCGGCGCCGAGCCCCTCCGCGTAGAGGGAGAAGGGCTGCGTCGTCGGAGGCGGCGGAGGCGGCGGAGGCGTGCTGGAGTTCACCAGCCGGATGTCATCGAAGTACACGGTGGCCTGGTCTCCGCCCGTGTCGTCCTGGAGGTAGAGGTCTCGTACGGTGCCCGTGGAGAGCCCCACGGCGCTGAGCGGCACGACGGCCTGTTGCCACGTGCCCGCCAGGATGGGGTGGCCCAGCACCGCGTCCAGCCGCACCGAGCCGAGCTGCCGCGAGCCATCGAAGAACGCCAGCCGCACGCCCTGCCCGCCAGAGGTGCCACCGTTCACCCACAGCTCAAGGGCCGAGTACTGGCTCGCATCGAGCCCCGAGGTGTGGTGCAGATAGACGCCGCCCCAGCCATCGAGCTCGGCGGAGAGGGACGCCACGCCGCCGTGCACCACGGTGTGATTTCCGAGATCGTGCGTGGCCCAGCTCCAGTCCATGAAGCCGTCGCCCGTGGCGTCGTCATAGACGGCCGTGCTGCCGGAGGTGCCTCCCGTCAGTCCATCCATCAGCGCCACGCCCTGGGCGACGGTGACGGGCTCGAGGTTCTTCGTCTGGACGTAGTCGAGGATCGCCTCGAAGTCGCCGAGGTTGATCTCCGTGGACTGGGTGGGCGTGCCGCTCACGAACTGGTGGAACGTGAGGATGAGCCAGCTTCCATCGGCCGCGGCGGCGTCGATCCACGTGCGCACGGTGTCCACGCTGACGCCACTGTTCACGTCATAGGACCGGAGCTGCAGGATGTTGGAGTCCTTGAAGTTCTGGCCAGCGCTCACCGTGCGGTGACTGCCGTAGTACTTCTGGACGGTGGCCAGCACGCTCGCGTTATAGGCGCCGTAGGGCGAGGCGAACGAGGGCACGGCCTGCAGCCCGAACTGTGTCTTCAGCCACGCCTGCGAGTCGCGCAGCTCGGTCTCCACCTCGGTGGCGGACAGGGTGGTGAGATCCCGGTGCGTCATCGTGTGGGCGCCGAGCTCGTTGCCCTCGGCCAGGAGCGTCTGCACTTGAGGCACCGTCATGTAGCCAGCCCATCCGTTGCGGAGAGGCTCGGTGACCAGGAAGTAGGTGGCGGGGAGGCCGCGCGCGTTGAGCGCCGGACGCGCCGCCGTGAACTGCGATGCGAAGCCGTCATCCACCGTGATGCTCACCAGCCCTCGCTGAAACGGCGCCGAGGCCCACGCGGGCCCCGCTCCCAGGAGCAGCGCCACCACGAGCTCGCCCAGCACTCGATGCCACACTTTCAGTCCGCACATAGGCACTCCATGTTCAGGGTATGGAAGGGCCGCTCCCCTGGGAGCAATCACCTCCCCCTGAGTCCCATGAGCCTCCGAGCTGGAGAATGATGCAAAGAATCTGCGGAAGGGGCTGCGGCTACCGCGAGAGTCGCTCCGCCCCGCGCACGGCAACGTCGATCGCACGCTCCACTGCGCCGGCCTTCTGCTCCAGCACAATCCTCTCACCCGCAGTGCGCTGCGCGATCACCCCACAGACACAGCCGGCGGCGAACCCATAGACCGAGCCCATCTTGAACAACGTGCCCGACTCCATCTCATAGTTCAGCACGTTCAGGCGCCGGTACTCCTCGGTGATACCTCGGAGCCTGCGAAGCAGATGGGGGTTCGCGGACTCGCTGCGCTCCTGGCCCTCGTAAAAGGTGTCGGTCGACGCGGTGATGCCGACGTGACAGTCCTCCACCCCCAGCTCGCGCCCCGCCTCCACCAGCGCCACCGTCAGGAAGGGATCGGCGGCGGCCGGATATTCGGGGGGCGCGATGTCATTCGCTGCGCCCTGGAGACAGAGCGAAGCGCTGGTGATGACGACACTCCCTGGCCGGATGCGCTCCTGGATCGAGCCGCAGGTCCCGACGCGGATGATCGCTCGCACACCGGCCTGGACCAGCTCGTTGACGACGACGCTGAGCGACGAGGCCCCCATGCCGCTGGTGGCTGAGAGCACCGGACGACCGTTCGGCAACCTGCCGAGATAGCTGTTCAACCCCCGGTGCTCAGAGAGGGGCCGCACATCGCGAAGGTGCTTTTGTGCGATCAGCCGCGCCCGGTCAGGGTCGCCGGACAGCAGAGCGATCCATGGCGGATCGTCCCCCAGGTCGCTGCGCCCAAAGCCGATATGATACAGGCGATCCGCTTCTGACACCCCAGGCCTCCTCACCAAGCACTCCCCTGGGACATCGTGACACAGCTCCCGGAAAACAGGAGCCTCCCTTCCTCGGTTGGCAGTGTTTGTTGGTTCGGAGCGTGGAGCAGGTGGCTTGGGTGTCCGCGCTACTGGGGTTGGGAGTTCTGCGGGTTCGTGGGACTGGAAGTGGGACCGCGCTTGGAAGCGGTGATGGGCAGGTAGCATGTCCCCTTGAAGATCGAGCCGCCTGTTGCCTCACATTCCTCGCGCTCGAGTGGAACCTGCGCCCAACAGCCCCCATTGAGGGCGACCTGCTGCTTGCGCGGGCAACGTCCTCTCGCATCGGGCCGTATCTGTCCTGGCTCCGGCTCGGGAGGCGTCTCCTTGGCCATTGCCTCAAGGAATGAGGGCTCAGAGCTATCCATTGTGGCTGCGGAAGCAGCGGTCTCCCCGAGCCCCGCTGTGCCCGCATCGGGTCGATCTACGCCTGCGCTCTCGTGCTTACCGGAAGAAGGCGTATACACCCCGTCGCTGGGCACCGCCCACCACGCCCAGGTGGCCAGCACCACACCCGCGGCGGCTGTCAGCCGCCATGAGCGCCGGGGCCGTGCGGGCACCCGGGAATCGATGTCCGCCGCGGAGTCCCTGGCGACAGTGGACGCCGCGGGGAGCGGAGGGCTCTTCGGAAGGGTGGGCCTCGCGGACCGCTCCAACTCCTGCGCCCAGTGTGCGGCGGTGCCGCGATCCTCCGGACGCACCGAGAGCATGCGCAGAATCGAGTCTCGCAGCGGCGGGTCCAGACGCAGCAGCGCGGGCGGGACCACCACGGTGTCCTGGTGCCAGGTACCGCGCTCATCCCTCCGAGGCTCTGCCAACACCGGGTAGTCGCCCGTCACCAGCCGGCAGGCTGTCACGCCCAGCGCGTAGAGATCATCCGCCGGTCCCGCGGCATAGCGAGCCGTGGCGCTCCGGCCGCATTGCAGCTCAAACAGGTCCGCCTCCGGAGAGCAGTAGATCGGGGTACCTACCACCACGGCGGGCGGCGTCAGCGTCGCGGCCCCCGGGTAGATGCACATGCCCAGGTCCGTCAGCACGGCGCGGCTGTCCGCACTCCGCACCAGGATGTTGTCCCCCTTTACGTCCCGGTGCACGGCTCCCTGAGCGTGCACGGCCTGCAGGGCACTCGCCAGCTGCGCCAACAGCGTCAGCACCTGCTGCGGCGAGGGCGGCGGCTGCCGGGCCCAGCCGTACAGTGGCGCGCCCTCGATCCACTCCATGGCCAGGAAGGGAAAGCGCGCTCCAAAGGGGTGGTGCCACTCTCCGCTGTCCCACAGGCGCGGCAGGCTGGGGTGGCGCAGGCGCGAGAGCAGCTCCGCCTCGCGCGCCATTCGCGGATCCCCGGGCCGCAGGGCCACCTTCAAGGCCACGGGGGTTTCCTGCTCCTTGTCCACCTGCACCGCCCGGTACACGGCGCCGTGCACGCCCCGGCCCGCCCAGCCCACCACGCGCCAACGCCCCACCACCGTGCCAGGAGAGAGCTGTGCCGGGTGCAGCGCGAGTGCGGTTTCCATGGTGTGCCTCGTGCGGATGAAAGCGAGCTGTCGCCTCCCCCTCGCGCAGCCTACTTCACGGGTAGGCGGGCGTCAGTGCCTCCCGCGGGCTCCGGCACTCTGATTCAGCCCGGCTCAGCCGCGCGTGAACGCGAGTGGCCATCACGACGTGCTCCGCATGAGCGCCGGTCCAGGCTCCCGAGAAGCAAGCCGCTTACCGCCACCCGAAGCGTGTCAGTGGGGCTGGGGCGGCTCCTCCTCCTCGAGCTGCTCGGGCGTCTCGGCGGCCAGCTCCCGCAGCACCAGGGCAAACTCCTTCACCTGCTTGGACGGAACGCCCTCGAAGTCGAGCACCGTCACCCCATCGTTGTTGCGCATCAGCACCCGGATGCCAAATCTTTGGAAGAGAACCTCTCTGAGCCGCTCGTAGATCGCCAGGTGCGCCGGAGCGATGGGCAGATAGGTGCTGGGCGAGCGCAGGTGCTCCAAAGCCTTTCGTAGCTCCCGCGTGGAGCACCCCGCGAAGCGCTTGGGCTTCAGCTCGCCATTGTCTTGCGGCACCAGGATGAAGGTGGAGCCCGGCTCGGCAGGGTTCAGCGAGATCTGGGCAGCCTTCTTATAGGCGAGCAATTGCTCGAGCCGAGTGACTCCGAAGCGTGCCACCACCTCCTGGCTGAACTCGCGCGCCACCGCGCCGTCTCGCAGCAGCGCGGTGCGAGAGAGTCCCTGAATGTTGTCGCAGAAGAAGTCCGCGGGACTCTTGTATGGGGTGCCCGCCAACCACTGGCTGTCGGCGACGGCGTTGTGGAGCAGGCCCATGAGGAACGGGTTGCGCTCCTCATCGGCCTGGAGCTTGCGCATGGTGGACAGCGCCTGCTCCTTCGTCAGTCCCTGGTAGGGAGGGGTTGGAGTGTTCGGGTTGGACATGGAGAGAGGCTCCTGTGGAGAGGGGTGATGGAGCGGGTCATGCACAAGACTTGCCATCCTCCGGACTCAGTCAAAACAGGCGCTTACGCATCAAGCGCGTCTCAACCCAGCGCCCAACCGTCCGCTCTGATCTTCCCGCCGCTCCGTGCGGAATCAGATCTAAGGTGCGCCGGTTTTTCCCAACGCCCCTATGGATGGAGCCCGCTGTGAAATTCCATAAACCCTCAGTCCTCCTTGTGTCCCTCGCTCTCGCCACGCCCCTGGCCGCGTGCACGAAGATGGACAAGGCCGCGCCGGCCGCCGACGCCGAGCTCGCCCAGCCTCCTGCCGACACCACCGCGCTGAAGCTCGACGAGAGCCAGCTGCCGGGAGTCAACCGCTTCCAGCTCGCCGACCTGGACACCACCAAGAGCCCGTGCGCCGACTTCACCGGCTACGTCAACGGCAAGTGGCTCGCCGCGAACAAGATCCCTGGCGACCGCACCTCGTGGGGCGCGTTCGAGATGCTCGATGAGCGCTCCACCGCCGTGCAGAAGCAGCTCGCCCAGCGCGCCGCCGAGATGCCCAACGCCACCGGCGTGGACAAGATCATCGGCGACCTCTACGCCACCGGCATGGACGCCGGCCGGATCAACGCCCAGGGCCTCGAGCCGCTGAAGGGCCACCTGGAGGCGATCTCCCAGCTCCAGAACAAGGATCAGATCGCCGGCTACGTGCGCACCCTCGCCTCCCACGGCCAGAACTTCCTGTTCGCCTTCGGCTCCCAGGCCGACTTCAAGGACTCCAAGAACGAGCTCGCCTACGCCGCTCAGGGCGGCCTGGGCCTGCCGGATCGCGCCTACTACTTCGACGCCGACAAGAAGGACAAGCTCGCCGCCTACGAGCAGCACGTCGCCAAGGTGCTGGAGCTGTCGGGCCTGCCCGCCGCCACCACCGCCCAGCAGGCCAAGGACGTGGTCGCCTTCGAGACGCGCCTGGCCAAGGTCTCCAAGTCCAGTGAGGAGCTCTCGCGTGACATCTCGCTGTTCTACAACCCAATCAGCCTGGCCGACGCTGACAAGCTGACGCCCAACTTCTCGTGGACCCGGTTCTTCGACTCGCAGGGCGTGGCCGCGCCGAAGATGTTCTCGCTGGCGATCCCCGCCTTCCACCAGGAGGTCAGCAAGATGCTGGCCGACGTGCCGGCCGCCCAGTGGCAGAGCTACCTGCGCTTCCACCTCGTCGATCAGGCCTCGCCGTACCTCTCCGACGCGTTCGTGCAGGAGAACTTCCACTTCTATGATCAGACCCTCCGGGGTCAGGCGGAGCTGAGGGAGCGCAGCAAGCGCGTGCTCGACACGATCGAGGGCGAGGCGGGCGAGGCGCTGGGCCAGCTGTACGTCAAGGTCGCGTTCCCGCCCGAGTCCAAGGCGCGCATGGAGGCCCTGGTCAAGAACCTCCGCGAGGCCTTGAAGGCGCGCATCGAGAACCTGTCCTGGATGAGCGCCGACACCAAGAAGAAGGCGCTGGAGAAGTGGTCCGGCTTCACGCCCAAGATTGGCTACCCGGACAAGTGGCGCGACTGGAGCGGCCTGAGCACCCGCCGCGACAGCTACCTCGGCAACGTGATGGCCGCCCAGGAGTTCAACTACAAGTGGAACATCGGGAAGATTGGCAAGCCGGTGGATCGCACCGAGTGGGGCATGCCGCCGCAGATGGTCAACGCCTACTACAACCCGCTGCAGAACGAGATTGTCTTCCCGGCGGCGATCCTCCAGCCGCCGTTCTTCGATCCGAAGGCGGATGACGCCACCAACTACGGCGGCATTGGCGCGGTGATCGGCCACGAGATGACGCACGGCTACGACGATCAGGGCTCGCGCTTCGGCGCCACCGGCAACTTCGAGCAGTGGTGGACGGAGGCCGACGGCAAGGCGTTCAAGGCGCTCACGGGCAAGCTGGTGAACCAGTTCAACGGCTATGAGGCCGTGCCAGGCACCAAGGTGAACGGCAACCTCACCCTCGGCGAGAACATCGCCGACCTGGGCGGACTGGCCACGTCCTACGACGCGATGAAGAAGGCCACCGCCGGCCAGCCCGATCCGAAGATCGACGGCCTGAGCCGCGACCAGCGCTTCTTCCTCAACTGGGGCACCGTGTGGCGCCGCAACTTCACCCCCGAGGAGCTGAAGGTGCGGCTGACCACCGATCCGCACGCGCCGGCGAGCTTCCGCGCCATTGGCGCCCCGTCGAACCTGCCGGCCTTCGCCGCGGCGTTCTCGTGCAAGCCGGGCGAGGCCATGGTGCGCCAGAACGACCAGCAAGTCGTCATCTGGTAGGCGCCAGCGCGGCCGGGACCGGGGAGTGGCGCTCGCTGGAGTTCATCACGGCAAGGGCGCTCTCCCTGGGCTGGCTCGCCGCGCCGCCTGGATCAGCGCGGCGAGCATGGAGCGGTGACAGGCCTGCTCGAGGATGCAGTCCTTGGAGCAGAGCAGCGTCACCGTCTCGCCCCGATCCACCCGCGCGGCCAGCTCGGCGATCTTGTCCTGCTGCGCTTGCATCTCGTGCGTGTAGCGCTCGCGGTATTCGTCCAGGGTGATGGGCGCGCGGCCCTTGCCGTAGAAGGCGTCGAAGAGCTCCGGGCTGGGCCCCAGGTCGCGCATCCACACGTCCCAGGTCTCCTTCGCCTTGGGCAGGGCGCGCGGCCGGTACCGGCAGACCAGGATGCGCAAGCCGTCATCGGGCTCCGCTGGCACGCACCAGCGCTTGGTCTTGATAGGCATCCCCAATCAACCCTCCTGAGCCTTGGAGGTATTCCAGGAAGGCGGGCGCGCGGAAGCCTGGAGGCTCCCCGAGCTCAGCTCCAGGCTCAGAACCCGAGCGGCAGCGAGAACGCCGAGCCGTTCTGCGTACCCGTGCGGTAGCTCGTCGGCGCGCCGATGATGAGCGTCGGCGGGCTGCTCGTTCCCCCCGGAGCCAGCGACAGGTCCTGCCCGAAGTTGGAGCGCTCCGTCACATCACCCACGATGAGCATCCACGGCGACAGCTTGCCCTGCGACTGCGCCCCGCCCGCGTAGATGTAGACGGCGCCTCCTCCGTCGGACGCGTCCGAGGCCCCCGTCGCGCTCACGATGAGATCCGGGATCTTGTCGCCCGTCAGGTCCTTGCCGCCCTCCAGCGCCCGTCCGAAGTTCACCGCGCGCATGCGGTGCACCAGCGGAATGGGCGTCAGCGGCCCTCCCAGCGCGCCCACCAGCGCCTCGCCCGACGCGGGCCGCAGCGGGACAAGCTGCGCCTTGTCGAAGAGCAGCACCGCGGGCTGCGTCACGTCATCATACGGAACGCTCGTGGCGCTGATGGCCACGAAGTCCCTCGTATCGTTGAGGAACTTCCCCGCCCGGGTGATCGCCACGCCCAGGCCCAGGAAGTTGCCGCCCACCTCGCCATCCGCCGCCACGCGCACCCACGAGGCCGTGGTCCGCCCGCCGCAGCGCGTGCCTCCCAGATCGTACCCGAAGAGGATGATGACGCCCGCGCGGCCCGACTCCGTGTAGCGCCAGGCCACCTCGTCGCAGCCGTCCCCGTTCAGGTCTCCCAGCGCCGTGGGCACCGTGGTCTGCCGCACCGCGGAGCCGTCCGTGAAGTAGAGCGGATCACACCCCATGGTCAGCTTCGCCAGCGTGGAGTCATCTGGCGCGCGGCCGAGGAACACCTCGAAGCCGTTGTTGCGCAGCGCTCCGATGTCGTTGAGCCCATCGCCATTGAAGTCGAACCCACCCACCACGCCTCGGCCGATCTGGCTGCGCTTGCACCGCGCGTCCGTGTCCGGAGTACAGCCTGCGATCTGCAGCGGCGCCCATAGCCGGTAGGCATCCTTGAAGGAGCCATCCGCCTGCCCCAGCGACACCAGCAGGCCGCCCACGCCCTGCGAGCTGGTGGTGATGCACCCCGTCTTCTGCGAGGCGTATGCGGCCAGGTCCGTCGTCGCCGTGGAGGCCGGCACGGTGAAGGCCGGAGCGCCCACCACCACGTCAGGCCGGCCGTCGCCGTTGAAGTCCGTGAACGTCACGTCCGTGCCCACGTTGCGCCCCTTCACCACCGGCGAGCTGGCGCCCTCCGCCACCATGGCCGCCGGCGTGCCCTGCGTCACGTCGTACGCGTAGGCCCGGCCCGCGTTGAGATCATTCCCGTCCGCCAGCGGCCCGGGCCCCGCGAACCCCGGAGCCCCCACGAGCGCCACCGCCCGGCCTCCCACGCCCGTGGTCGCCGCCACCACCTCGCCAAAGCGCTCCACCGCCGGCTTCGCGGGCACCGGGGCCACGCTCCGGGTCCACTCGGCCAGCGAGGCTCCCGTCCGCGAGAAGGACTCCAGCCGGCCGGTGAAGGCTCCCGACTCCGAGGACGAGCGCGCGGAGAACACCACCAGCCCCGTCCCGCCCGCCGCGCTCCAGGGCGCCAGCCCCACGCCAAACACGTCCGACTTGCTCTGCCCCTGGATCACCGCCATGGGCTTGTTGATGACGCTGCCCGCGCTGAGCGTGGCCAACGGATACGCCAGCACCCGGC
>NZ_JBJMQP010000204.1:0-45947 GCF_045802625.1 Hyalangium sp.
CGTCATGGAGGTCCACCGGTGGAGCTCCCGGCTGGCGCTCCCGGAAGAGCTGAGCGAGCCCTGGGAGCAGTCCGTCCCGGTCCCCATTCCCCTGGAGCTGCCGCCCAGCTTTCGCTGGACGCGCCACTCGGTGGCGACCCGTCTGGAGCTGGAGGTCGTCCTGATCGGGCGGCTGGACCTGCGGTTGGAGCGGGAGCTGCTCATCCTCCCCCGTCAAGCCTGAGCCCGCCATGGATCTGATCTGCACGGTGGCCTTCGAAGCACCCGCGGTGGAGGCAGGCGGCACGCTCGAGGGCCGCGTCCGCCTCCTGGAGGACACCTCGGCCGTCAGGACCGCGCAGTCCATGCGGCTCCGAGCCATCTGCCGCATCGAAGGCCCTGGAGAACCGGAGTCACGTGTGCTGAGCATCGCCGAGCTCCCAGGCCCCTTCCATCCCCGCATGGAGGTGCCCTTCACCCTGTCCCTTCCCGAGCGCGTCCCCACGAGCTACCAGGGCATCGTCCTGCGCATCGGCTGGCACCTGCTGGTACAACTGATGACGCCCGAGGACGGCTCTCCCGAGCGAGAGGTGTCCTTCCGGGTCGTGCCCGCACGCGCCTCCACGAGGCGCCCCCCGGCGCAGAGGCCTGCGTCCTCGCAACGCTCCGGCCGCATGCCCGCGTAGCTCTCTCATAAAGTCCCCGCCCATGTCCGACACCCCGCGCCGCCCCACCCAGGAACAGCTCGATCGCTTCGCGGAGCAGTTCAACCAGAGCAAGACGCTGACCCACATGGGCATGCGCCTCTCGTTCCCCGAGGGCCGCAAGTGCGTTGTCACCATCCCCGAGGTCCGCCCCGAGCACCTCGGCGGTCTGGGCACATCGGCCGTCAACGGCCTCATCATCGCCAGCCTCTTCGATCTCTCCCTGGGCTGCACCCCGGCGCTGTTGGATCCCACCCGGCGCTGCGCCACCCTGCAGCTCTCCATGAGCTTCCAGCGGCCCCTGACGGGCACCACCGTCCGAGCCGAAGCGGAGATCGACTCCTACGGCAAGAACACCCTGTTCGCCTCGGCCCGCATCCTGGACGCCCAGGGACAGGTCTGCGCACGAGCCCAAGGAGTAGTCCGTTTGTCCACACTCCCCTGGGCCTCGGGCGAGAGCCCCGCCGTCAACTGAAGCGCCGACGCAGAGCCTACCTTGCCTTACACCCTCTTCCATCAGGTCCGATATGCCTGGGCGGGCCGGACGTTCTCGGAGGCGCCGGGGAGGAGTCCAGCCCTGGCAAACCACCGACAACACAGGAAGATGCGATGGTGGGAGCGGCCGTACAGGGCTTGCCGATGATGGGCCGACAGCGAGAGGACGCCGAGAAGCCCGCCGAGCGGGCCCAGCCGGGGGAGGAGGAGCTCTCCCAGCGGGCCCTGGCGGGGGATCGGCGGGCCTGGGATGCGCTCATCTCGCGCCACCACCGCCGGGTCGTGGTATCGCTGCTGGCCAAGGGCCTCCGAGCGGACCGGGCCCATGAGCTGGCCCAGGAGGCCTGGGCGCGGCTCATCCAGCAACAGCAGCGTGGGCTGCTGACGGAGCTGCGCCTGCCCAACCTCGCCCTCACCCAGGCGGCCTTCCTGGCCTCGGACGATGCCCGCCGCGCCCGGCGCGAAGCCATCTCGGGCAACGTGGAGGAGCTGCCCGAACGGCAGCACCCGGTGGATCCTTCTGTCTCCGCCGAGCGGCGCCTGTTGTCCGAGGAGCAGCTGGCGCAGGCGCACAAAGCCCTGGCGGGGTGCTCTGCGAGCGCCCGCAACGTGTTCCTCCTGGCGTGTGATGGCCAGGAGCTTCCCCATGCCGAAGTCGCGGCGCGTGTCGGCCTGTCCGTGCAGCGCGTGCGACAGATCCTGTGCGAGGTGCGCAAGAAGCTGCGGACCGCGCTCGAGGAGGAGAGCCATGATTGAACCGCACCTGACTCCGTCCGACGCGGAGCAGTACATCCTGGGTGCGCTGGACCCGGAACTTGAGCGCAAGCTGGAGGCGCACACGCTGGTATGCGACGCGTGCGCCCGGCTGCTGCAGCAGGAGGCCCTGCTCGAGGAGCAGCTGCGCGAGGTGGCCAGCACGGCGCTTCGCGAGGACAACGTGATCCGCCCGGTCCGCTGGCGGGTGGGGCGCGTGGCGGCGATGGTGGCGGTGCCGGCCATGGCGGCGGCCGCGGCGGCGCTGGTGCTCGTGGTGTCTCGTCCGGGGCCAGTGTCCCGGCCGGCGCAGACGGGCCCGGTGGCGCTCTCGATGGATCTGCCCACGGAGCTGCCGAGCATGGTGGTGGCGTGCCCGGATCTCACCACCCAGGAGTCCTGCACCGAGGCGGCCGCGGCGCGAGGGCTGCTGGTGCAGTACCCGCTCGGAATGGGCGAGGTGCCTCGCTACGAAGGAAGCGCGGGGCTTCCCTTGGGAGCCTTGCCCTCCCGGCCCGCGTCGCTGTGAGGAGCCGCGCCATGACTTCCTGGATGAAACCTCTGCGCACGCTCCTGGCGCTGGCGCTGCTGAGCGCGGGGCTGGCCCGAGCGGACGAGCCCCTCAGCAGCAAGCTGGGAGACCCCAAGAACCTGCCGGTGGGCTGGTTCGTGACGCAGAGCGCGCCCAACCTTTACGAGGCGGGGGTCGACACGAACGCGCCGTGCGAGGGCACGCGCAGCGCCTTCCTGCGCTCGCGCACGGAGACGCCGACGGGCTACGGCACCTTCATGCAGGCCTTCGGCGCGCAGGACTTCCGAGGCAAGCGCCTGCGCTTCTCGGCCACGGTGCGCGTCAAGGATGTGTCGGGCTGGGCCGGGCTGTGGATGCGAGTAGAGGGCACGGATCCAAAGCAGCCTCTCGGCTTCGACAACATGCAGTCCCGCTCGCTGACGGGGAGCTCGCAGTGCAAGCGGTACGATGTGGTGCTCGACGTGCCTCTGGAGTCCCAGGCGATCATGGCAGGACTGCTGCTGAGCGGCACCGGTCAGGCCTGGCTGGACGGCGTGCGCTTCGAGGTGGTGGATCGCTCCGTGCCGGTGACGGATCTGCTCGCCGCGCGTCCGCCCCCGCCGCAGGGCGGCCCGCATGGGCTGGAAGAGGCGGCAGCGGCGCCAGCGCCCACGCCGAAGAATGAACAGGCCTCCACGGGCAAGGTGGGAGAGATCTGGTTCAACCTGGGCCGCGTGAACATGGACAGGAGCTACACGCGCGGAGCGGACGGCGTGTGGCGCAACATCCTCGATGAGGAGCTCACCGAGCATGGCCCCGAGGTGCGCGGGACGTTCGATCAGCGCGACCTGGCCGTGACGGTGAAAACCGAGGGCAAGCGGACGATCATCGAGGGCACGTGGGCAAGCGATCCCGTGCACATCCAGCTGGATCCAGAGCGGCTCACCATGAGGTGGGGCATCTACGAGCGCGAGATGGTGCGCGTCCCGGACTACAAGGAGGATCCCAACTGCTTCCGCTATCAGCGCTATGAGGGGCTGAGGACCACGGATCGCCTCGACGTGTGCGGCGCGGCGCTCAGCCAAAAGCCTCCGCCCGTGCAGATGGCGCTGGCGTTCCTGGGCAATGGCTTCCGGCGGACCAAGCCGCCGGGAGGGCTGCCACCTCCGTACCCTCCGATGACGCCCCGAGACGCCATGCAGGCGGGGGCGAACATCTCTCAGTAGGAGAAGTCGCGCTCCAGGGTCTCGCTGCCCGCCTGGACGGTGAGGTGAGCCGAGCGAGCGCCCCCGGCCTCGGCGCCCAGATCAAAGGAGATGCCCTCGGGCCCCTGAGAAGGCTTGAGCGAGGGCTTGCCGGGAGTCAGGAACACGGCGGCGGTGACGGTGCGGCCCGAGAGCGGCTGCACCACCAGCCTCACGCGCTGGCGCTCGCGAACGAGGACCACGCGAAAGTCTCGCCGCTCCTCCAGCACTTCGCGCTGCTCCGGATGGCGAGCCCCAGGCCGGCGCGGCACGGGAGCCCGGGACGTACGAGCCGCGGAACCACCAGCGCCCTCGGCCTCCATCTCCAGGGCCTCGTCGATGGCCTCATCGCCCTCCTCGAGCGCCAGCACGGCCTGGGCGCAGTCGGAGCAGCTCGCCGTATGCTTCTCCATGCGAGCGCGCTCATCGGTGGACATGAGGCCCATGTCGAAGCGCCAGAGCTCATCGGAAGTCAGGTGCCGGCTCGGCGGCTGATCGACGATCGCGGTGTCCGCGAGATCGGCGCGACATTCGGCACAGCTTTGAAGGTGGGGAGTGAGGGACCGGGGCTGCTGCGTCCAGGTGGCCACCAGGTCATCACAGTCGGCTCGGGCGGAGAACCACCAGGCCTGAGTTCGCTCGTTCGGGTCGAGCATGTCGCGCTCCTCTCTGCGGTGCGGGTTCAAGGGGATGAACCAGCGGGCCCTCGGGCGGAGCGCGCTATCCAGCTTCCCGAGGGCTTGAAGAAACTCGGTCCTGCGTTGCGCCGCTGCGCCATCCAGGGGACCGTGGAGCGCTTCCCACTGTCCGAGGGCGTGGGCGGCGGAGGCGGCGCGATCTCGGGCGCTCAATCCATCCATCGCCGAACTGCGCCACATCTCGGATTCCTCTCCCCCATCCCCCAGCGCTACTTCCACGGCTTCCTCCGCGGCTTTGAGGAGCGTGCTCCTGAGCTCCGCGGGTTTCAGACTCTGGAGCCATGTCTCAAGCTGAGGTCGAGTCAACGCTCGCAGTGCTGGCTCTACGCCTTCGGTCCCAAGTCGCGAACTGCGGCGCAGCAGATCTCCTGCCGCTTCGAGGGTGCCTCCCACGGAGGCGGATGAACCGGAGAGTTGATGTCGCCGGGCCTGATAACGGGAGAGTGCGTCGCTCATCGAGTACCTCGCGGGAAAAGGGGTGTGATTCGAGGGCTCACTCCTCCTCCTCGGCGGCCGCCTGCTTCAACTCGAGCAGGTAGAGCTTGAGGTAGGCCTGCGCGCGACTGACGCGCTTGTAGGAGTTGACCACGGTTATCTGCAGGAGACGGGCGCATTCCTCGTGATCCTCCACGTCCTGGTGGTGGTACAGGTCCCACGCTCCAGCCTCTTTGGGGTGTTCCTTCTGGAGCCGGGCGAACGCGGCCCAATACAGCTCTTGTGCCTCGGAGCGCTCCTCGGTGCGTCGGGCCGTCTCCACGGCGCGAGAGACCTGGGAAGGAGGCTCCTCCATGACGTCATCGGGATCGCTGGGCGCAGGGGCCAGGTCCTCGCGCTGCCGCCGGTAGAAGTCGATGGCGACGTGCTTGACGATGCGCAGAAAGAAGGTTTTCGGAGAAGCTGCCTTTCCGGGCATGTGCTCGGAGATGCCGCGGAACTGCTCCAGGCCACGGTCGATGAACTTGCCCACCGCGTCCTGAAAGAACTCGTCCGCGTCTGCGGGCGAGCCCCTGCGATAGCTGGCCTGGATCTTGCCGATGACGTAGCGGGCCGGCCGGCCCCAGCGCTCGACGAGCGCGCCAAGCGGGCCACCGAAGGCCTCACCAGCGGAGCGGCGGCGAGCCACCTCCGCGAACAATTCATCATCCGTGAGCTGATCGTACACCGGAGGAACCTGGTAGCGCCGAGGGGTTCAAGGCTTGCCCACCTGAAGGGGTGGGTTCGCATCCACGGCTCGGCAAGGTACCACGATGGCATCCGCAGGCATCCTCCGATGACGCGGTCCCCCATTGCCGGTGAACGAACGGGTGGGAGGGCGTCCGAAGGCCCGACGCGCTATTTTCAGGCTTCCTGACAGAACCCGGCCAGCCCCTTTGAAGGAGCCTGGCGGCTTGCCCCCGGGAAAAGCGGGCGTCAGGAATAGGGAGAGGTGGCGTCCCTGGCGGCAACAATTTCGAGTGCCCGGCCGAAGAGGCCTTACAAGGCAAGGTGTTGTTCCATGTCTCCCCGCACCATCGTCATTGGCGACCTCCATGGCTGTTACGACGAGGCCATCGAGCTGCTCGACAAGGTGGGCGCCACCTCCAGCGACCGCATCATCTTCGCGGGAGATCTCGTAGACCGAGGCCCCAAGCGCCGTGAGTGCGTGGAGCTGGCCATGCGCTACGAGGCCATCCAGGGCAACCACGAGGAGAAGCACCTCCAGCAGCGCCGCCGCTCGGACGATCGGCTGTCGCCGGACCACCTGGAGACGCGGCGGGTGCTCGAGCCCGAGCACCTGGACTACTTCGCCCGGCTGCCGCTCTACATCCGCCTGCCCGAGTACAACGCCGTCGTGGTGCATGCCGGCGTGATGCCTGGGAAGGCCATCGAGGCACAGGACCCGTACCACCTGCTGCACGCCCAGTGCATCCATCCTCCGGAGACCAAGAGCTACTGGCCCTCGAAGGCGCCAGCCACGCACCGGTTCTGGACGCACCACTGGACGGGCCCCGAGCGGGTCATCTTCGGGCACACCGTGTTCAACAAGCCGCTTGTCACCGAGCACGCGGTGGGCATCGACACGGGCTGTGTGTACGGCCGCTCGCTCACCGCGGTGGTGCTCCCCTCGTGGGAGCTCATCTCGGTGCCCGCGCGGCAGTCCTACCGGGGTGGCAAGGACGTGGCGCTGTTCCCCGTCCACGGAGACGTGTCCGTCTTCTCCTGAGCCGCGCTCCCTTCGATTTCGCGCCCGGCCGGCGAGGCCCTACAAGCAAATGAGAGGTCGCGGGTTCGACTCCCGCCAGGGCCGCTCCATGGCCCTGTAGCTCAGCTGGGTAGAGCACTCCCTTTTCAGGGTCTCGTGGCTTCGCCACTCGGGCGCACCTTTTCCCTTTCACCTCACTTCACCCGAGGCGGGTACTGCTCGCAGCGCCCGCTTCTTCTGTCTCACCCGCAGCACGATCCCGGAGGGGACCATGACGACGAAGCAGAACACCCCGATGATTCCGGAGGCGCAGCGCGGGCCCGCCGAGCAGTTGCTCGAGCTGGTGCTCAACGGCTCCGCGCACCTGTGGCACAACCGGCCGGGCCTGGATGTCAAGGGCACCTGGCAGCCGGCGCCCCGCGGCAAGGCGGTGGTCGCGGTCCACACCCAGCGGGTGAGCCCGGGGCTCTTCGTGCCGGCGGCGGTGAAGCTGTACCGGCAGATCCTGGACATCTACAAGCTCAACACGGACCTGATGGCGCACTTCGCGTCGTACGCGCTCACGCAGACGGACTGGCGTGACCTGAAGGTGGCCACCTGCGCGCTGATGTTGGTGCAGTGCCACGCGGGTCTGCCCGTGCGAGAGGACGATGGCAGCGTGGCCTTCTACGACGACGACCACCGGGCCATCGGTGAGGCAATGATCCTCCACTACGAGCGCAAGTCCACGCGCATGCTCACGCCCAAGGCGGTGCTGCGAGTGGCCGAGCTGCTCGAGACGCCGGAGATCGCGCGCCTCAACCGCGAGGCGGGGTTCGGTGATCCGGGCTCGAAGAAGCCGCCCATGGGCCGCTGGAAGCGCGTGGCGCAGAAGTGGCTGCAGGCCCGGGAGAAGAACCTGCCCATGCTCGAGGGTCTGGTGAAGGCCGGCTACAAGGAGACGCTGAAGAAGCTCGCCCGCAAGGCCGGCTACAAGCCGGAGTCGCAGGCGTTCTTCGAGGTGCTCGGCTGGAGGCAGAAGCAGGCTTCCGGGGGCCACCGTGCGGTGGGCCTCGAGGGGCTGCAGCTGGTCAAGCGTGAGCGCTTCGATGGGCTCTCCGAGGCGGAGATCTGCGAGTGGATCGAGACGGATCGGCTCTCCTTCAAGGAGGTGGTGGGCCGGCTGCCGAAGGACGTGGGGCTCACGCCGGCCGTCATGGTGGCGCTGCTGCCTTCGCTGTCCGACAGGGATCTGCGGATGATGACGCCGACGCTGGAGGAGCTGGGCCTGCTGTCGGAGCCCAGCATCCGGGCGCGCTGGGAGAAGGCCGTGCAGTCGGCGACCGACCAGCGGGCGCTGCACATCGTGAAGAACGTGCGGAGCCAGGAGCTGCGCGAGAAGCTCGCGGAGGCGAGCGACAACGCGGCTCGGCAGGCCGTGGCCGAGGCCACCGCGGAGGCGGACGTGAGGGTGATGTTCCTCATCGACAAGTCCGGCTCCATGGAGGGCGCCATCGAGCAGTCCAAGGAGGCGCTCACGCGCATCCTCGCGGGCTTCCCGCTGGAGAAGCTGCACATCGCTTCGTTCGACACGGTGGGCACGGTGCTCAAGCCGAAGGCGTCCAGCCGCATGGCCGTGCAGCACATGCTGCAGGGCATCAAGGCTTCGGGCGGCACGACACACGCTGCCGCGGTGCACGCGCTGCACCGGGACGGGGTGAGGGTGCCGGCGGAGGCGAAGCTGATCGTCATCGTCGTGGGCGACGAGGCGGGCGAGGCGGGTGATCAGTTCGCCCGGGCCTTCCGCGAGTGCGGCTACACGGCGGCGGCGATGGCGCTGCTGGTGAGCGTGGCGAGCGCTCGGGGCAGCACCGTGCGCACGTGCGCGGGGCAGCTCCGGGTGCCGTTCAGCGAGGTGTCGGTGGATCAGTTCGCGGACCCGTACCAGGTCCCCCGGGTGCTCAAGGCGCTGCTGGACGCGCCGACGGCGCCGGGTGCCAGCCAGTCCGGCTGGGTCGAGCGGGTGATGCGGACGCCGCTGCTGAAGGTGGCTTGAGACACACAGGCGCCACCACTCCGGGAACCACCGGGGTGGTGGCGTTTTCATTGCGGGCACTACACTTGGCTCTCCCTGCCCATAGCAGGAAGCTCATGAGACTGCCGGCGCAGCGCATTGACGAGGCGATGCGCCCGCCGAGTCGTCTCCGGCTCGCGGTAGCGAGGGCTCAAGCGAAGGATCCACTGTACGGCGGTCGGGAGATCCATCCTGTGTCCAGGGGACACATAGACAGGACTCACCCCCCGGCGAGTCCGCACCGCCATGCCGACCACCTCCCCCCGGTGCCGGATCTCCGATACCGAACCCCGCTCTTCTCCCAAGGGCCCATGGGTCCCCACCAGCAGCGACTTGGCGCATCCAATGGAGGGCACACCAAACAGCAACCCGCCATGACAGGCCAGGCCCAGGCGACGCGGGTGGGCAATGCCCTGCCCATCGAAGACGATCAGGTCGGGCGCCCGCTCTAGCTTCCTCCAAGCCGCGGCGAGCACCGGCAGTTCTCGGAAGGAAAGCAGCCCGGGCACATAGGGGAAACGAAGCGGAACAGCCGACCCCTCCTGGGCCACGGGAGCCAGTGACACCGCATCGAGGACGGCGAAACCACCAAAGCCGGTGTCGTTCCCCCGCTCCGTGGAGATGTCCGCGCCGGCGACGCGGGACACCGTCAGCCCCGCGGGAGGCCGCAGCACCAGCCGCTCGCGCAGGGAGTTCTGTAGCGCCACTGCCTCCTGGGGAGTGACGTCCCAGCCATGCAGAAGTTCGAGTTCCATGAACCACCCCTCTGCACCCAATCTAACTCATGAGGTTGTGCAGGAGATAGCCCACTCAATAGGTAGGAGATTGGACGGTCGCTCAGGCTCCGAGCGCAGCGCCGCGCACTCGTTGCCCACCGACGACCTCAGTGAGGAGCAGGGAGCGGAAGGCCCGCACGCGCCACGCAGGCAAGCATGCGAGCCCCCGTCAAGACTCACTCCATTCCGTACCTGGCACCGCGCCTGCTCAAGGCGCGGGCGGATACAGGTACTCGAGGATCTGCTCGGTGCGCCCGGCCCAGGCCGTCTCGTTGTGCTTGGCTCCCGGGTCCTCGAAGTATTTCAGGTCGTTATCCAGCACCCACCCCTTGGCCGTGAGCGCGTCGCGCAACGCACGGGTGTCGTCGACGGTCTGCTGGGACTCCGCCGCGGTTGCGTCTTCGTTGGTGCCAATGTCCAACCAGATGCGCAGCGGCGGCTTGCCCGTGAGGTTGTTGACGCGCGTGACGATGTCCCGGTCCGCCCACCACACCGAGGGCGAGACGACACCGAGCCGCGCGAAGGTGTCCGAGTGCGTCAGCCCGAAGTACATGGACACGAGCCCTCCCAGCGATGAGCCCGCCACACCGGTGTATTGAGCCTCCTTCTTCGTGCGGTAGGTGGAGTCGATGAGCGGCTTGACGACCTCCACCAGCAGACGCCCGTAGGCATCCGCATTGCCACCGCCGTACTGAGTGTCGGGGACCTGCGTGTACTCGGGGATGCGGTCGTCGGTGTTGTAGACGCCCACGATGATGATGGGCTCCATCTTCCCGCCCTCGACGAGCCGCTCAGCCGTCTCGTCCACGCCCCACTCCACGCCGAAGGCGGCCGTCCTGGCGTTCATCAGGTTCTGCCCGTCATGCATGTACAGCACCGGGAACCGGGCAGTCGCATCGGTGTCGTACTGGGGCGGCAGCCACACGATGAGCTTGCGGTTCTTGAGCCCCAGGGAGGACCCGTCCACGTCGTGGTACTTGATG
The DNA here is from genome assembly GCF_045802625.1 of Hyalangium sp. Lineage (NCBI taxonomy): Bacteria > Pseudomonadati > Myxococcota > Myxococcia > Myxococcales > Archangiaceae > Hyalangium > Hyalangium sp. The sequence goes on from NZ_JBJMQP010000204.1 coordinate 10,379, forward strand.
TTGCCGGTGAGCGTGTCTGGCAACGGCTCGGCGGGGGTCAGATCGCTCCAGCTGCCTACCGTGACGTCCGCCCGGGCGGGCTCATTGACGGCGAGGGAGTGGTTGGCGACCTCTTGGCCGTGGGGGTCCTTCTCCACCATGCCCCAGGAGCCACGGGTGACCTTGAACTCCAGGTTGGTGCCGGCAGCAAAGTCCACGCACGTGCTGTAGAGGCTGCTGGTGAGGCCCTTGGCCAGCTTCACGCCCGCGCCGTTCCAATTACCCAGCTCCTCCTGGTTGCCCGAGATCCAGATCTCCGAGTTCGCAGGCGTGTTGGCGGGCACGGTGACCACGAACAGGATGGGGTTCTTGGCCGGATCGGCGGGCACGGACCACCGATCAACGCTCCGCTGGAGCTCGACCTCCTTGCGATCCGCGACGGTGTCGACGTGAACCGCTGTGGACTCCTGCGCGTCGGGGTTGGCAAGGACGAAGTTGTATCGGAGCACCTTGCCCGCGGGAATCTCGGTGGAGCCCCGGAAGTGCCCGTCCACGTCGCGCGTCAGGACGAGGCCCGGAGCCTTCCCATTGCCGAGGGCCGCATCGTTGCCGATGACCGCCACGCTCGACTCGCAGGACGTGTAATCGGGCACGGTCACGTCGAACTTGACCGTCACGCTCGCATGGGAAGGAGCAGCCGGAGTCTGGTCGTCACTAGAGCAGCCCACCAGGGCCGCGCCCAGGAGCGCCAGGAGGGAGAGAGCAACTCTGAAGACAGGAAGGGTCCTTTTCATGGGCGCGGAGCATACCCGCCCGTCTGGCCTCCGTTCGACACTCAGGCCCGCGATGTCAGGAAGCCTGGGAGCCCCGCGTCCCCAGGCGCCTGGACTGGCCGCGTGCGGTGGGCTTTGCTCCAAGTGAAAGGATGCATGGCGATGACGACCCTCAACATCACCTATGACGGGATGTCCGCGGACGTGCCGGTGGAGTTGGACGGCCACGTGTCGGACGCGGACGTGCGGCGTATCGCGGTGGAGGTCGTGCGCTCCGGCGGCGTTCCGGGGATGCACCTGGGCCACCTGCGGGATGACGCCTTCCAGAACTACGTCGTGGACCGCTTCCGCGGGCCGCACGGCGCCGACCGCATCTACCTGCGCCCGAAGGTCCCCTTCGGCGCCTGATGGAGATGGCTCCCATGCGCATCATCTTCTGTGGAGTGGGAGCCATCGGCTCCACGGCGGCGGTGCTGTGCCGCAACCTGGAGGCCACGCTCGCCTTCGTCGACTTCGACCGGGTGGAATCCAAGAACCTGCTCGCGCAGGCCTATGTGAAGCCCTCGGTGGGAAAGAACAAGGCGGAGGCGCTGAAGCTTCAGCTCCTCAACCTGCACGGCGTGAAGGCCGAGGCCTTCGGCGTGCGGCTGACCCGAGACAATGTCGCGGCGCTGTGCGGCGGGGCGAACCTGCTCGTCGACTGCTTCGATAACCGGGAGAGCCGGCAGGTGCTCAGTGACTATGCGCGCCAGGCCGGCAAGGCGCTCGTCCACGGGGCACTCTCAGGGGACGGCACTTTCGGCCTGGTGCGCTGGGACGAGCGCTTCGTCCCGGACTCCGAGGATCAGCCGGGCCAGGCCACGTGTGAAGGAGGCCTCCACCTGCCACTCATCGGACTGCTCGGGGCCGCGCTGGCCCGCATCATCCAGGACTTCGTGAAGCACGGTACCCGGCGCGATGTGATGGTGAATCTGAACTCGGTGACGCCCATCATGGGCACATGACAACGGCCTCGGAGCTTCTGGCTCCGGGGCCGTTTTCTTTTTCCCCGTGCCTCTGCAATACGACGCACACCTCTCCTTAATAAAGCTTGAGACAGACGGGTCCGCACCTCGCGGGCGCGTGGAAAATCCACGTGCTTGTCAGGAAGGATTTATCGCCGCGTCTTTTCTCGCTGAAAGGAGCGGTGACCATGGCGACGGTGACGATGCAGAGCGCGATGAACCCCAAGCACAATGACAACTTTGCCGGTCGCATTGATTCGCTCCCGTGCCCCGGCCTGGTCACCGCTCCGGTGTTGTCTGCCGGATTCGAGTGGTATCGCAGCAGACTCCCCGGCTTCTGAACGTCGACGCCTCCTCCCCTCCCGAGGCGCAGTCGACCAGAGGCCGGGCTCCCGAAAGGGAACCCGGCCTCTCTGCTTTCCGAGCTTCACCTCAGGGGATGTAGAGCGTTACGGAGACGCGCTGGCCTGTAAATCCGGAGCCGCAAGACGGCCCTCTGAGTTCGACTCTCAGCTTCCCCACTCTCCGCAGTACCCAGGCAGTTCTCTGCTCTCTGACAACTGAATCGCAGTGGTGAAGTTCGTCCGCCCGCTTGCACGGGGGCGGACAAAACGCCTCCGTAGCTCATTGGTCGAGCATCCGCCTCTTAAGCGGACGGTGAGGGTTCGATTCCCTCCGGGGGTACTCGCAGCACACGCGGGTGTCGTCTAGTGGCAAGACTCCGGTCTCCCATGCCGGCAACACGGGTTCGAATCCCGTCACCCGCTTCACCCATACCGGGGTTGTCTAGTTGGCAGGATGGCGGGCTCTGACCCCGCAGGCGCAGGTTCGAATCCTGCCCCCGGTGCTTCATTCGGCGATAGCTCAACTGGCAGAGCACGCGGCTGTTAACCGCGGGGTTGAGGGTTCGAATCCCTCTCGCCGAGCCACATGGCCTGTTCCACCCGGGGTGGCGGCGGTCTGCAAAACCGTCTGGCGGCGGGTTCAACTCCCGCACAGGCCTCTCAATCTTCTGCCTCGCTCGTCTATCGGTATAGGACGCCACACTCTCACTGTGGAAAGACGGGTTCGACTCCCGTGCGAGGTGCTTGCAGCAATTTCTCGGGATGTAGCTCAGCTTGGATAAGAGCGCGCGCTTGGGGTGCGCGAGGCCGCTGGTTCGAATCCAGTCATCCCGACTTCTTTCTCTGGGTGTGGCTCAGCTTGGTAGAGCGCACGGTTCGGATCCGTGAGGTCGCAGGTTCAAGTCCTGCCACCCAGACTTGTAGGGCTCGTGGCTTCACGGGGTATGGTCCAATGGTAGGACTCTCGTCTGATACGCGAGCGGTCCTGGTTCGATTCCAGGTACCCCGACTGATGTTTGTTTGATGTTGGCTGATGACGAAGGGTGAGTCGCCGGGTCGTGACCCCGGCTCCAGAGGGTTCGAGTCCCTCCAGCCGACCTCTTGCTCTTGGATGCGATTGGATCGCAGCGCGGCCGTCTACCGCGTGAACAGGGTTCGATTCCCTGCAGGAGCGCTCGCAGCACCCGTATGCCGCCCTTGCGTAGATGGTTCGCGCGCCTGTTTGAAAAATAGGAGGACCAGGTTCGATTCCTGGGGACGGCACTCTTGTTTCACCCGTTGCAGGCCGCGCTCCGGGAGCAGCTTGGACTCCAAATCCGGGCGTGCAGGGTTCAACTCCTTGGCGGCCTGCCATGCCCTTGTAGCTCAATTGGCGGAGCGCCGGTTTCGTAAACCGGAGGTCGTCGGTTCGACCCCGACCGAGGGCACTCGCAGCACCAGTTTCGCAGCCGTGACCGAGAGGTGAGGCCCCTGAGCGCCACTCAGGACGATGCGGGTTCGAGTCCCGCCGGCTGCTTCGCAGTGATGGGCTCGTAGTTCAGCGGGAGAATGCTCGGTCCGCACCCGAGCGACCCGGGTTCGAATCCCGGCGAGTCCACTTCTGTATCACTTGGGTTCCGTAGCTCAGTTGGATGAGAGCACACGGTTGCGAGCCGTGGGGCCGCAGGTTCGAGTCCTGCCGGGACCGCTTCTTTCTTGCCCTTGTAGCTCAGTGGATGAGAGCGCACGGCTCCGACCCGTGAGGCCGCAGGTTCGATCCCTGCCAGGGGCACTCGAAGCTTCCGTAGCTCAGAGGATGAAGAGCGGGCGCGTCCTAAGCGCACGGTCGCAGGTTCGAATCCTGCCGGGAGCACCATTCAACGTTTCATTGCGGAGAGGGGCCGGCCGCCCCACCGGGTCTCATACGCCTGAGAGACAGGGTTCGACTCCCTGCTCCGCAACTTTTCCATGCACGCCGAGCCAGCTGGAGACGGCGTCGGTCCCACACACCGATTTCGCTGGGTTCGATCCCCAGGGCGTGCACTCAAGCCGGAGTAGCCCAATGGGTAGAGGCACCAGAATGAGAGTCTGGAGGGTGAGGGTTCGACTCCCTCTTCCGGCACCACTTCACCGTTTCATGCCGCGGTAGCCCAACCTTGGTAGAGGCGCTGCACTCAGAATGCAGAGGTTGCGGGTTCGACTCCCGCCCGCGGTACATCTTCCCGAAGCTCCCATCCCCGTCCGCGTAGCCCAATTGGGAGAGGCGGCTGGCTCAAACCCAGCTCACGTGCGAGTTCGAAGCTCGCCGCGGACATTTCCCCGAAAGGACCCGTGTCATGGAGACGCTGGTGTTGAGCCAGGCCTACGAGCCCGTCGCGCGGGTGCCGTGGCAACGCGCGATGATGCTCATCTGGCAGGGCAAGGTCGAGGTGGTCGAGGAGTACGAGGACCGCTTCGTCCGATCTGTCACTCTCGAGCTGAAGATGCCGTCGATCATCCGCTTCGTGAGCTTCTTCCGGCAGCGGCAGCGTGGCATCAAGTTCAGCCGGGACAACGTGTACGTGCGTGACGGCTGCAAGTGCCAGTACTGCGGCAAGAAGGTGTCCCGCCCGGAGGCCACGTATGATCACGTGACTCCGCGGGCCCAGGGCGGCAAGACGACCTGGGACAACGTCGTCATCGCGTGCGTGCCCTGCAACCAGAAGAAGGGCAACCGGACCCCGGCGCAGGCCGGGATGGCGCTGCGCACCACGCCGATGAAGCCCAAGCGGCTGCCGGAGTCGCTGCATTTCACCTTCACCTACGAGAAGGGCATGCCCATCTCGTGGCGGAAGTTCCTCCGTGATGTCGCGTACTGGCACACGGAGCTGGAGGAGTGAGGCCCGGGAAAAGGGGGGTCACCAGAGGTGGTCCCCGCCACCGCTCCGCCCCGGAACGGAGCACCCGGTGGAGCGGGGGTGCGCCAGAGGCGGCCCCCACCCGTAGAGCCTCCCCGCGCGCCGGCAGGCGGGTCCGCTGCTGCCGGCACCTTTTCATGGAAGGTCGACGCCGGAGGCCGGCGGCCCGTCTCGAAAGCGGTGCGAGCGCTCTGCGCTTGGGGTTCGAGTCCCCTGCCTTCCTTCTCTGAAGTCTGGAGTGTGTGTGCCGGGTGGCCGGCAGCCTGGCTGGAAACCAGGTGAGCCCTTACGGGCTCGTGGTTCGACTCCACCTCGCTCCGTTTCTGGAAGAGTGAACTGGTGATGGCACCAGGCCCCGTTGCTAGCGGGTGCGGACCGGCTCCCGGTCTGAGGTTCGAGTCCTCCGCCTTCCGTTTTGGATTGCCCTCACCACTGCGGTTCAGCAGGTTAGAGTGCCGCCCGCTGGGGGCGTGTCAACATGGCGACGAGGAAGAGCGAGGACAACGAGAGGCTGATCGACCGCGATCTCACCGCGCTCGCGCGCGAGGGGAAGCTTACGCCCGCGCATGGCGTGGACTCGGCCGTGACGGAGGTCCTGGCGCTGCTGACCCGAGGCGGCAAGCACCCGCTGCTCTCGGGCGATCCGGGCGTGGGTAAGAGCGCGCTCGTCCAGGAGGTGGCTCGCCGTATCGCCGAGGGGCGAGTGGACGCGGAGCTGACCCAGGCCCGAATGGTCGAGGTGTCCGCCGCCAACATCCTGGCGCGCAGCACCCAGCGGCAGGCCGCCGAGAGCTTCGAGGAGCTGCTCGGCCATCTCGGCCGCCACCCCTGCCCCATCGTCTACATCCGGGATCTGCCGCTGGCTCTGGGCGGGCCGCTGGCTCCCGTGGCCATCCGCGCCCTGCGCACTGGGGGCATCCGCTTCATCTTCGAGACCGAGCCCAAGCGCGTGCAGGAGTTGCTGCGCGCGGATGAGGCCCTGGCCGAGCGCCTCCACCTCATTCCCCTGCAAGAGCCCCCGCTGGAGCGCTCCCGGTGGATCCTCGGCCGCGTGGCCGAGGAGCTGGAGCGCGAGATGCACCTGCCGATCGATCCGGCGGCGTGCGATCTGGCGCTGCGCCTGTCCGCCAAGTTCCTCCTCGCTCAGCGCATGCCGCGCAAGGCCATCGAGCTGCTCAAGGAGACAGCGGCCGAGGCGGCTGGCGCGGCTCGTGACCGTGTGGGGGCCGAGGACGTCCTCACCCGCTTCTGCTCCACCACCCGGCTGCCGCGCTTCGTGGTGGATGATGCGATGCCGCTGGACTTGGAGGAGACAGAGCGCTTCTTCGGGGAGCGGCTGCTCGGACAGACGGATGCGGTGGCCGCGGTGTTGCGCTCCGTGGCGCTGCTCAAGGCGGGCCTCAATGACCCACGCCGCCCGCTGGGTGTATTCCTCTTCGCCGGGCCTACGGGCGTGGGCAAGACGCAGCTCGCCAAGCTGCTGGCGGAGTACCTCTTTGGCTCCGCCGACAGGCTCGTTCGCCTCAACATGGCGGACTTCCCCAACGACGGCGACGAGAGCGTTCCCTTCGGTGCCTCCTGGGCCCCCGCCCTGGAGACGAAGCGCGGCGAGCTGACCAGCCTGCTCGATGGCAAGGTGTTCACCGTGCTGCTGCTCGATGAGTTCGAGAAGGCGGCGCGCAGCGTGCACGACCGCTTCCTCCAGCTCTTCGATGAGGGGACGTTCGTCAATGGCGCCGGCGAATCGGTCTCCTGCAACAACACGCTCATCGTCGCCACGTCCAACGTGGGTGCCGAGGTGTATCGCGAGCCCGCGCTGGGCTTCGCGGGCAACCGCCATGAGGAGGACCTCATCTCCGAGGTGGATCGGCGCATCGCGGACTCCTTCCGCCCGGAGTTCCTCAACCGCTTCGATGCCATCTGCCACTTCCGGCCGCTGTCGAAGGTGGAGATCCGCAAGATCGCCCAGCGAGAGGTGGGCCGCGTCCTGGAGCGCGAGGGCATCCGCGCCCGCGCCCTGGACGTGGAGGTGACACCGGAGGTGGTCGACCTGCTCGTGGAGCGCGGCTACTCGCCTCAGTTCGGCGCGCGTTATCTGCAGCGAGAGATCGAGAAGACGCTCACCGCCGCGCTCGCGGTGGAGATCGCCCGCCGGCCCCTGCGGCCTGGAACGCCCGTGCGTGTGGAGGCTCGTACCGGTAGCAAGGTGGTGGCCGTAGCCGAGCCCTTGGCGCCTCCTCGCGAGGCGACCGCACAGCTCTCCCTGCCCACGCCGAAGGCCGCGGCCGTCAAGCGACGCCTGGATCGCAAGTCCCTGCTCCATGAGATGGACCGGCTCGTGGGGCGGGCCCGCGCGCTGTCGGTCTCCGCGGCCCGGCCGCAGCTCGAGGAGAAGCGCAATCAGCTCCTGGCCGAGACCCAGGCCCCCAATCTGTGGGACGACCCGAATCGCGCCGCCAGCACGCTGCGTGCCTTCCGCACCGTGGAAGCGCAGATCAATGAGCTCGAGCGGCTGGAGCAGGCCGCCACCTTCGCGCGACGGCTCGTGCGCGAGGCCAAGAACGAGATGCAGCTCGCGTCCGCCGCGAAGCAGGTCGAGGACGTCGCCCGCGAGGTGCAGATGGCCGAGGCGCTCCACGCCTCGGGTGCCACCGCCGAGGACAACGAGGCCCTGGTGGACATCTGCGCCAGCGAGTCGATGGAGGCTCAGGACGCATGGGTGCAGGAGCTGGCCACCATGTACCTCGGCTGGGCGGAGAAGCGCGGCTATGAGGCCATGCTGGTGGCCGAGGCGGAGCATCCCGCGCGCGTGATTGTCCGCATCGCGGGCCCTGGTGCTTATGGCTTCCTGGCCGGTGAGGCGGGCATGCACCGGCGCATCGAGGACGAGAAGCGTCAGCGCGCCTACGTCCGCGTGCACCGTGGCGGCCTGCCTGAAGATCTCGAGGAGTTGGAGGTGGAGGGCCGCCCGGTGAAGAAGCACGAGGGCTCCTTCCTGGAGCGCGTGCGCACCGAGGTGACGGTGAAGGACTCCTCCACGGGCCGGGTCATCACCCTGACCGGCGCAGGCGAGTTGGAGGAGATGAAGGACATCGCCACTCGCGTGGTGTCCGGACAGGGTGCCAGCACCGACGAGGCTCGGCGATACTACGTGGCTCGCGGCGCTCGCGTGGAGGATCCGCGCACTGGCGCCGGAACCCCCCGTGTCAAGGACGTCCTGCGCGGAGACCTGGACCTCTTCATCGCGGCGTGGATCTCCCGCCCGCCGCCCGAGCCCCCCTCCACGTCTTGAGCCTACCGCTCCAGCACCCTTCAGCGGTGTGGCCCTCCCCCCCAGGCAACAGGGCGGGCGCCTGCTCAAAACACTCGGGCGGCGTCGCGCCAGCGTCCATAATGAGTAAGGCATGCTCCATGTGATTCCCCTGGGAGGGCTGGGCGAGATCGGTCTCAACTCCATGGTGCTCGCCTGCCGTGGGGAGATGCTCCTCATCGACGCCGGGCTGCTCTTCCCCTCGGAAGCCGCCCCCGGTGTTGACATCATCGTCCCCGACTTCACGCACCTGCGGCAGAACGCCTCCCAGCTCAAGGGCATTGTCCTCACCCACGGGCATGAGGACCATGTGGGCGCCCTCCCCTACCTGCTCAACGAGGTGCCCGTCCCCGTCTACGGCACTCGCTTCACCCTCTCCATGGCTCGAGGGCGTCTGGAGGAGCTGGGCGTGGCCGCGGACCTACGCGAGATCGAACCCCGCACGCCCTTCACCGTGGGCTCCGTCTTCAATGTCGAGGCCAGCCGCGTCACCCATACCGTGCCGGATGCCGTGGGCTACATCGTCCGCACCCCTGAAGGCACCGTCATCCACACCGGCGATTTCAAGCTGGACCCGGATCCGATTGACGGCCTGCGCACGGACCTCGAGCGCTGGGGCGAGGCCGGCGAGCAGGGCGTCCTCTGCCTCCTGTCTGACTCCACCAACTCGGAGTTCACCAACGAGACTGGCAGCGAGCGGGTGGTGGAGCAGACCTTTGACCGCCTCTTCCGCGAGGCCCAGGGCCGTATCGTCGTCGCCCTCTTCGCCTCCAACCTCCATCGCGTCCGCACCGTGCTCAAGCTGGCCGAGCAGCTCGGGCGCAAAGTGGCCCTCCAGGGCCGCAGCATGACGCGCAACGTGGAGATGGCTCGGCAGCTGGGCTACCTCGATGTGCCCGAGTCCCTCTTCATCCCCCTGGATGCCGCTGCCACCCTCCCCCCTGAACGCCTGGTGCTGCTGTCCACCGGCGCCCAGGGTGAGGCTCGCGCCGGCCTGTCCCAGCTCGCTGCTCGAAACGGCCCCGTGCGGCTGGAGCCCGGGGACATGGTCATCCTCAGCTCCCGCCCCATCCCCGGCAACGAGCGCCCCGTGGGGGCTCTGCTGGATCAGCTCCACTGGACCGGGGCGCGCATCGTCTACGCGCAGGTGGAGCCGGGCGTCCATGTCTCCGGGCACGCCAGCAAGCCTCAACAGCGGCGCGTCCTGGACATCGTGAAGCCTCGGCACTTCATCCCCATCCACGGCGAGCTGCGCCACCTGCACCGCCACCTGGCCACCGCTCGCGAGGCTGGGATGGCGCCCGAGCAGCTCCTGCTCGCCCAGGATGGAGATCTCATCACCTTCGAGGAGGGCCGAGGGCGCTTCACCGGCAGCGTCCCCGTGGGCCGCATCCACAAGGACCTCTACAGCGGCGGCGTGGTGACTCCCGAGGCCCTCCAGGAACGCACCAAGCTGGCGGAGACGGGCCTCGTCGTCGCCGCCGTCGTCATCGATCGAGCCTCGCTCGCGCTGATGGCCGGGCCCCAGTTGTCGGGACATGGACTGTCCCTGGATGAGCAGGTGCTGCTGCCTCGGATCGCCAACGAGGCCCGGAGCCTCTTCCTCCAGCTCTCCCCACAACTGCGCGGGGATGACGCCCTGGTGCGAGAAGAGGTGACTCGCTCCGTCCGCCGCGCCTTCAAGCTCTTCACCGCCAAGCGCCCCCTGGTGGTGCCCATGGTCGTCAAGGTGTGATAGAGGCCGGGGCGCCCATGCCTTCCTTCGACGTCGTCTCCAAGATCGACATCGCCGAGCTCGACAACGCGGTCAACCAGACCAAGAAGGAGCTCAGCACCCGCTACGACTTCCAAGGCGCTCAGGCCGACATCGTGCTCGCCCCGGACAACACCGTGCTCACGGTGAAGGCCAACAGCGAGGATCGCGTCCAGGCCGCCAAGGAAGTCCTCCTGGCCAAGCTGTCCAAGCGCGGCATCTCCCTGCGCGCCCTCGAGTTCCTCCCTGTCGAGAAGACCGGCCTTCACAACGTGAAGCAGCCCATCAAGCTCCAGCAGGGCATCCCCGTGGACAAGGCCAAGGAGCTCGTCAAGCTCCTCAAGGAGTCCAAGCTCAAGCTCCAGGGCTCCATCCAGGGGGATGAGCTTCGCATCAGCGGCAAGAACAAGGACGACCTGCAGGCCGCCATGGCCCTGTTCCGCAAGGAGCAGGACCGGCTGAAGCTGGACATGCAGTTCACCAACTTCCGGGATTAGTCATGCGCGCCCCTCTGCTGCTCCCGCTGTGCCTGCTGCTCGTGCCCGCGCTGTCCCAGGGCCAGGAGCGCTCCAGCAAGGCTGTGCCCGCGCTCGCCAAGGCTCCGAAGCTGGATGGCAGCTTCAAGGACTTCGCTCCGTCCGTGACGATCCGCCCGCCCGCCTCCGCCGACGCCTCCGCCTCCTTCACCGCGCGGGCCGCCTGGCGCAAGGACACGCTCTACGTGGGGGTGGAGGCCACGGATGATCAGCTCATCGCGGGCGACGCCGTCACCCTGACCCTCTTCTTCCCAGGCGCAGGCACCACCGCCACCGGCAACACCTTCCGGTTCGCCTTCGATGGCAAGCGCGCCTCGCCCCCGGAGAGTGGGACTTCTTCCTTCGCCCAGGAGCAGGTCAACACCGGCGTCCAGCGCAAGGACGGCAAGCTGAACCTGGAGATTGCCCTCCCCGTCACCGCCTTCCCGCGCTTCCCCGCCACCGATCCGCTCGTCTTCGATCTCTGCGTCACCTACGAGGACCAGGACGCCGTGGGCCAGAAGGCCACCCCCCTCTCCAACTGCAAGGACGGGGGCATGATTGGCGATGCCCTCAAGCTGCCGGATGACTTCCGCAAGGGCCTCAAGCTCAAGCCCCCGGACGAGGCCTCCGCGCTAGAGGCCGCTCGTGGCGGCTGGCTGGGCTGGGGCCTGCTCCATTACCCGGTCTGGGTGCAGGCCGAGAAGCCCCTCACCCCCGAGTCGCTGCGCGCCATGGTCGCCACGGATGTGGTGGAGCCTGAGAAGGTCAGGCTGAACGTCCCCGAGACGCTCCTCCTCCCCGGTGGCCGCACCATCCTCACCGTCGTCTCCGGCAAGGACCCCTACTCGGTCGAGGGCAAGTGTGATTCGGAGCAGGAGCTTCGCCTGGGGCTCTACCTCCTGCAGTCCAAGGGCCGGATGGCGCAGAGTGTGCTCGAGTGGCCGGTCGCTACCTGTGCGCTGGGTCGGGCGCTCTCAGTCACTCAGGAAGAAGACGGCGCGTTGAGCATCGGTTACTCGAACGGCACGATTACCAACTTCGCCTGGAGTGGAGACCACTTCACGCGAACAGAACTCGGAAAGCGGTAGACGCAGTGCGGCAAGACACCAAGAGCCTTTACATGATGACCCTCGGCTGCCCGAAGAACCGGGTGGACTCCGAGGTGATGCTCGGCACCCTCAAGCAGCGCGGCTACCACCTCGTCCAGGATCCCGCCGCCGCGGAGGTCATCGTCGTCAATACGTGCGCCTTCATCGGTCCCGCCAAGCAGGAGTCCGTGGACTCCATCCTGGAGATGGCCGAGTTCAAGAAGTCCGGCACGTGCAGCACCCTGGTCGTCACTGGCTGCCTCTCGCAGCGCTACAGCGGCGAGCTGTCCCAGGAGATGCCCGAGGTGGATCACTTCCTCGGCACCAGCGCCTATGCGCAGATCGGCGACCTGCTCGCCGCCGAGGCCTCTCCGCGCCAGGTCATCCCGGATCCGGAGTACATCCACGACGCGCGCACGCCGCGCGAGAACTCGATGCCGTCGTACACGGCCTATCTCAAGATCGCCGAGGGCTGCGACAACGCCTGCGCCTTCTGCATCATCCCCAAGCTGCGCGGGGCCCAGCGCTCGCGGCCCATCGCGGACATCGTCGCCGAGGCCGAGCGGCTGGCGGACCAGGGCGTGCAGGAGCTGAACCTGGTGGCGCAGGACCTGACGGCCTATGGGCATGATCTGCCCGGCAAGCCCAAGCTCCATGAGCTGCTCAAGGAGCTGGTCAAGGTGGACGTGCGGTGGATCCGCCTGCACTACGCCTACCCGCGCATCTTCCCGGACGAGCTCATCGAGGTGATGGCCACCGAGAAGAAGATCGCCAAGTACTTGGACATGCCGCTGCAGCACGCCAGCGACAAGCTGCTCATGTCCATGAAGCGCGGCCGCAACTCCCAGTTCCTCACGGACCTGCTCGCGAAGCTGCGCGCCCGGGTGCCGGGCCTGGTGATGCGCACGTCGATGATCGTCGGCCTGCCGGGCGAGACCGAGGAGGACTTCGAGCTGCTCAAGGAGTTCGTGAAGACGCAGCGCTTCGAGCGCCTGGGTGTGTTCCAGTACTCGGACGAAGAGGACACCGCGGCGTTCGACATGCCGAACAAGGTGCCGCAGAAGACCATCGAGCGCCGCTGGCGCGAGATCATGGCCATCCAGAAGCGCATCAACCGCGAGCAGAACAAGAAGCTCGTGGGCCAGCGCATCGAGGTGCTCGTCGAAGGCCCCAGCCCCGAGACGGAGCACCTGCTGGTGGGGCGCCACGAGGGTCAGGCGCCGGAGATCGACGGTCAGGTCTACATCAACGATGGCCTGGCCTACCCGGGCGAGTTCGTCACCCTCGAGGTGACCGAGGCGCACGACTACGATCTCGTCGGCCGGGTGGTGGAGCGCCCGGATCCGAAGCAGCGCAAGCACAAGGCTCGCGACGCGGCTCCCGCGCCGATGGCCACTTGGACCTCGCCTCGCTGAGAGATCTCTCGCTGCGAGCGCTCTACTTCGGATCCTCGGGCTCCAAGGGCCGCTCCTCGGGGGGAGGAGCCCGAGATGTCCCCGGCTTGCGGATCGCCGCGCTCACGCCCTCTCCCAGGGGCGTGTCCTGGCACTCGCAGACGGGGTGACGTGCCATGGGCTCCTGGACGAAGGCGCAGGTCAGCGGGCACTCCGGCAGGGTCCCGTCCTCGAAGAGCTCCAGCGCGTAGCCGTGTGCGGCCGAGAGCTGAGCGGAGCACTCCGGCATGGCCTGGGCGAGCGAGGGCCACGGCATGGAATGCTGCGTCGTCGCGCCCCGGCTCGTCGGCATGAAGGTGAACCCGACGCTGCACCCGGCCTGCAGCGGCTTCCCATCCTCGCCCAGCGGCTCGACGTGGAGCCGTCCGCCCTCGGGGAGATCCCGGTACACCGTCACGGAGACGGAGAGCGAGCCGTCCGGCTCCCGGCGCGTATGCAGCGCGTAGCAGGACTCGTCATCGAAGCTGTCGGTGCCAGCCCTGGCACAGCGCTGGCGGTCTCCTGAGGCGAGCACTCGCGGGCGGCGGAGCAGGAGCACCCCGGCCTGTGCATCAATGGTCGCACGGAAGTGGCCCCACACGTCCGGCCCCAAACGCCCCAGCGAGCTCGGGGAGGTCCACACGCCCGTCTCGAAGATGAGGGGACGCACGCCCACTCCCTCTGTCACCTCCACCGAGTCCACCGGAACGACTCGCACGGGCAGACCGGCGACAGTCTCCAGGGGGCGCAGCCCCTGAGCCTCCGCAGGCCCCAGCGCGAGCCGGGAGAATGGGTCCCTCGTCGCGAGGACGAACGGCCCCGTGAGCTTCGCATCCCCCTGCGTCACCCGAGCTGCCAGCATCGGCCAGTCCCCCTTGGGCTCGCGGCTCAGCTCCAGCAGGTGCGTCTCCAGCGAGGGATCCGCATCGGAAGCGGCGAGCTCCGCCGTGTACGCCTCCCGAGAGCGCGAAGCGGTGAACGTCACCTCACGGCGCAGGGGCTCCACCGTGAGCGCATACGGGGCGAGCACGTCCTCGCCCAGCGTGACGGAGCAGACCTTGTCGCCCGTGAGCCCCGCTGGGAGCCCTGGCAACGAGACGTCCCCGACTCGCAGCGCCGGCAGCGGCACCATGGCCCACTCCTTCAGGCCGTTGGGCTCGGGAGCGCGCACCTTGCCCTCGGGCTTCGGTGGCTTCTCGAAGCACCCCGTGGCAACCAGGGAGAGCTGCCGGTCCACGTCGAGCAGAACCGGTACCGGCTTTCCTCCCAGGCTGCCCTGGATCGAGAGCCGCAGGGCTGGCGAGGAGATCAGCGGGAAGGTCCGGCCCGCGAAGCCGCTCTGCTCGGGCACGGGGGCGGCGCTCCGGTGGCAGCCGGCCAGCATCACCACCGCCACCAAGAGCGCACCGCGCATGCCGGGCTACTTCTGCTGCTTGGTGAAGTCGTCGACGCGAGTGCCCTCGGGCGGGTTGATCTTGAAGCTGTCCGCCGCGATGCCCACGTTCGTCTTCAGGTCCAGGAAGGCAATCGTGTTCTCGCTGCCGTCCGGATCCACCACGGTGCTCTTGAGCACCTGGGCCGTCTTCGGATCCACCTCCAGGCGCACCTGCTTGAAGCGAGGATCCGGCCGCGCCGGGTCGAGCACCATGAGCGTGCCCTTGCAGTCGGCGCAGGTGCCCTTCGTGATGTTGAACTCGTCCGCCAGCCGCCCCTGGCCGAACAGGAACGTCACCGACGCGGACAGCTTGTTGGTGTCTACTGCGGCCACCGAGAGGCTCTGCGCCTCCGGGTCGTACGCGTACACCTTGCTGCCCGCGAGCACGAAGGTGCGCTTCGAGGGCTGCTCGTACTCCCACCGCATCAGGCCGGGCTTCTTGTACGTCACCGTGCCCGTAGAGGTCTGGGTCCGGCGGAAGGTCTTGTACTTGTAGTCCTGCTTGAAGCCCGCCTTGAAGTCATCGGTCTTCTCGTAGAAGGCCTGCATCCGCTCCACCAGAGGCTTCACCTCGGGAGCGACGCTGCCCTTCACCGCCTCGGCGCCCTTCCCGGCCTCGGCCGCGGGCGCGGGAGCCGCTGGCTTGGCCTCGGCGGGAGCAGCAGGCTTCGTGTCGGCAGTGGCGGCGGGCGCGGACTTGGACTCGGCGGCTGCCGCGGGCTTCTGCGCCGGGGACGCCTGAGGCGTGGGCTGCGCGGACAGGAGGGACACCAGCAAGGTCTCGATGAGCATGGCGTTGCGATCTCCGAGCGGGCCTCGAGGCCCGTGAGTGCTTCTATCGCTTCAGACGAGCCCCTGGGCTGCCTGATTCACGGCTGCTTTCCCTTGAAAATCCGCTTCCTTTGCTTGACAGCCAGCACATAGAAGCGCTCGCGCAGGGCCTGCGCCTCCTCGGCTGTCAGGTCTCCGACCTTCCCCAGGTGCTCCTCACGCCAGGCGATCGCCCGGCTGATGCAGGCCGAGGCCGCGGCGGAGATGTTGATGCTCTGGCTGAAGCCCCGCATGGGGATCCAGAACGCCCCGTCCACGCCCGAGAGCACCTCCTCGCTCACTCCGAAGCGCTCGTTGCCGAAGATGATCGCGATCTTGGAGTCGAAGCGCAGCGAGTAGAGGCTCGTGGCGCCCTCGCGGATGGCCGAGGCGTACAGCGCGAAGCCGCGCCCCTTGAGGTGCTCGCGGCACTCGGCGAACGTCTTGTACAGCTTCACGTCCAGCCACTTGTCGCAGCCCTGCGCCACCCGCGAGTTTGGCAGGAATGGCGCCTCCGGGTTGACGACGACGTGCACCTCCTGCACGCCCATGGCCTCGCAGGTGCGCAGCACCGCCGCCATGTTGAAGCTGTCCTCCAGCCGGTCCAGCACCACCGTGAAGGTCCGCGTCCGCTGCTCCACCACGCGGTCGATCTTCTCCTTGCGCACCTCGAGCAGGAACGACTCCGGCTCGACAGACTTGTTCTCGAAGGGCTCGTAGCGAGGGCCGCCACCACTCATCGCGTCACGACCTCCGGCCCTTCGCGCGGGCCACCTTCTTCGCCGCGGGCTTGGCTCCACGGCGCGCGGGCGGCTTCGGGGCCGCTGCCGCCTTCTTCCTCGCGGGAACCTTCTTCGCCGCGGCCTTCTTCGTCGCGCCCTTCTTTACGGCGGCCTTCTTTATGGCGGCCTTCTTTATGGCGGCCTTCTTCGCTGGGGCCTTCCGGACAGGAGCCTTCTTCGCAGCCGCCTTCCTCGCGGGAGCCTTGGCCACCGTGGCCTTCTTCACCGGAGCGGCCTTCTTCGCGGGCTTGGCAGGCGGCTCCACGCGGAGCTTGTCCGTCCGGCCGGTAAAGAGCACCTCGGCGGTGACGTCCATCAGCGCCTGCAGGCCCTCGCCCGTGGCGGTGGACACCGGGAACACGGCAATGCCTCGCTTGCGCATGGCGGCCGTGAAGCCCTCCAGGCGCGCACGCGCCTCCGTCAGATCAATCTTGTTGGGCGCTGCCACCTGCGGCTTCTTCGCCAGCTCCGCGCTGTACTTCCCCAGCTCGCGGTTGAGGATGTCGAAGTCCTTCAGCGGCTCGCGGCCCTCGCCCTCCGCGCCCAGATCGATCAGGTGGATGAGCACCTTGCACCGCTCCACGTGGCGCAGGAACTGGTGCCCCAACCCCACGCCCTCGCTGGCGCCCTCGATCAGCCCGGGGATGTCCGCCATCACGAAGGACAGGTTGTCCTTGTACTGGACCATGCCCAGGTTCGGCACCAGCGTGGTGAACGGGTAGTCCGCGATCTTCGGCCGCGCCCGGCTCACCCGAGAGATGAACGTGCTCTTGCCCGCGTTCGGAAAGCCCAAGAGCCCCACGTCCGCCAGCAGCTTCAGCTCGAGGATCAGCGTGCGCTCCTCGCCCTTCGTCCCGTCCTGGGCGAAGCGCGGCGTCTGCCGCGTCGAGGTGGCGAAGTTCATGTTGCCCAGGCCCCCTCGCCCGCCCTGCGCCGCCACGAAGCGCTGCTCCGGCGCGCTCAGGTCCGCCAGCAGCTCGTCCGAGTTCGCGTCCCGGATCAGCGTGCCCACCGGCACCTTGAGGATCAGGTCCTCCGATGCGCGCCCGTTGCAGTCGCTGCCCATCCCGTTCTCGCCGCTCCGAGCCCGGTGGTGCTGCTGGTAGCGGAAGTCCAACAGCGTGGTGAGCTGTGGATCGGCCACGAAGATGACCGAGCCGCCGTTGCCCCCGTCCCCGCCGCTGGGGCCGCCGCGCTCGATGAACTTCTCGCGCCGGAAGGCGACAGCGCCGTT
Source organism: Hyalangium sp. (assembly GCF_045802625.1). NCBI lineage: Bacteria > Pseudomonadati > Myxococcota > Myxococcia > Myxococcales > Archangiaceae > Hyalangium > Hyalangium sp. Next base: position 27,718 of record NZ_JBJMQP010000204.1, read on the forward strand.
CCCTCCGTCACCGGCCTTCACGAAGATGCGGACTTCATCGACGAATTTCATGGTGATGCCTCTCCCCGCTCGCGGGGAAAACCCTCGGTTTACCGCGCGGTCAACCCAGGTCGTAAACGCAGAACGGGCCGCCCTCGTGTCCAGCCGCCTTCAGGCGCATGGACCGGGAGCGACCCGCTCGAATGCAGGGGGCCCGCCCGAGGGCAGGCCCGTGGGAGACGCCGGTTAGGCGCTCGCCGGGGCCGGGTAGACCGAGACCTTCTTGCGGTCCCGCCCGAGCCGCTCGTACTTCACCACGCCCGTCACCGTGGCGTAGAGCGTGTAGTCACGCCCCAGCTTCACGTTGGTGCCGGGGTGGATGACCGTGCCGAGCTGCCGCACGAGGATGCTCCCCGCCGGAACCTCTTCGCCGCCAAACACCTTCACGCCGCGGCGCTGCGAATTCGAGTCGCGACCGTTGCGAGACGAACCCTGTCCCTTTTTATGAGCCATGACACCTGTCCTGCGAGAACCGGAGCGCCGCGAGGCACCCGGGAAAAGTGGGAGTTAGCCGGAGATGGAGGTGACCTTGACCTCGGTATACGGCTGGCGGTGGCCGCGGCGGCGCGTCCAGCCCTCCTTCTCCTTGCGGAAGTGGAGGACGCGGCGGTGCTTGTCCTGCGCGAGGACCTTGCCCACCACCTTGGCGCCACTGACGGTCGGCCGGCCCACCTTCGGGGAGTCCGTGCCGCCCAGCAGGAGGACGTCGTTGAAGGTCACCTCGGTGCCGATAGCGCCCGCCACCTTCTCGATGCGGAGGACGTCTCCCTCGGCAACGCGGTACTGCTTACCGCCCGTGCGAATGACTGCGTACATCGTCGAACCCTCTGGTCGAGTCGGGTTGGGTCAACCCGTGGAAGCCACCGCGAATTTCGGACGGCTGGCCGCCCGAACACGCAAAGGACGGCCGATCTACGAGAGATGATCGGGCGAGTCAAGGTGCATGCAGGGCCACGCCCCACATCTATCACCCCCCAGACGCCCCAGCCTGCCCGGTTTTGTCGCTCGCCAGGGGGGTAGGCAACCTACCAGCTCCCCCTCCAGCCTACCCTGCTGGGCGATCAGGACGAGCGATGAACCATGGCCCGGCGCACCGCGCGGTAGCGCTGGAGCAGCGACAGATCGAGCGGATCCACCACCAGCCCCCGCTCATAGGCCTCGACGGCCCGGTCGAGCTGGCCGTTCTTCTCGAAGGCGTTGCCGGTGAGGATGTGGACGCGCGCCGTGCCCGCCGCGTTGGGGCGCTTGGCAAGGAAGTCCCGGCGCAGGCTCTCCATCTGCGTCGCCGTGAGCCCGGCCGCCAGGCAGCTCTCCACCCCGCGGAAGTTGCCGAGCAGGGCGTCGTACATGGCCCGGCGGGGGACGTTCGCCAGCGTCTCCCCCGCGTCTCGCACCCGGGTGAGCACCGCCTCCAGCGAGGAGCGTTGGGGAGGGGACAGCGGGCGTCCCCGGAGGCCCTCCAGCTCCGCGAGCGCCATCCGCGCCCGGGCTCGGACAGTCTCCAGGTTGGCGTCCGGCTGGAGCGCGAGCAGCGAGTAGTGGTCCTTCTGGAGGTTGGCCCGGTAGGCCTCCATCTGGTGGGTGGCCTCGGCATCCCCCGCGGCCGGTGCCTGCACCGCGAGCGGGGTGTTGCCCGTGCCCCCTTTGAGGAGCTGGGCCACGGCGGCCTTGAAGTCGGCGGGCGGCTCCACGAACTGCACGCCAAAGCCCGGCGCCATGCCCCAGAGCAGGGCCTGCTCGGGCGTCACCAGGCGCACCACCTCGCAGGTGGAGGTCAACAGCCCCCGCGCCAGCTCCAGCGTCACCTGGACTCGGGAGAAGAGCGGAGGAAGCTCGCCTTGGGTCCGGAGAAACAGCCCACCCCGAGCAATGTCCGAGCACACCAGCCGCTCCGGCACGGCCCCCGGGCGGAGCACCACCCGGGCGGGCAACTCCACCGGGCGCGCCCGGCGGCGCGAGGGCGTCTCACGTACGGCGCCCGGCGCTGGGGGAGGCGGTGGGACCTCGACGGCGGGGCCTTTCAGCTCCTCCACCAGGGCGGCCTCCAGGGCCGCCTTGAGGGCCAGGGCGTTCTCGTAGCGGTCCGCCAGCGACTTGGCGAGCGCGCGGAGGATCACCGCCTCCACGGGCGCGGAGATCCCCGGGTAGATGGAGCGCGGGGGCGGCGGCGGTACCGTCTGGTGCGCCACGAGCTGGGCGGCGGTCCCCTCGTCGGTGAAGGGGAGCTGCCCCGTGGCGAGCTGATAGGCAATGACTCCCAGCGAGTACACGTCGGCCCGGCCATCCAGCCGCTGGCTGCGGGACTGCTCGGGAGACATGTACTCGGGCGTGCCGACGATGATGCCCGCCTGCGTCTGCGGCCCGGCCCCGTCAATGAGCTTGGCGATGCCGAAGTCGAGCACCTTCACGAAGGGTGGGGCCCCCTTGGCGCGCTGCACCAGGAAGATGTTGTCGGGCTTCAGATCGCGGTGGACGATGCCGCGCTGGTGGGCCGCGTGCAGCGCCTCGCAGGCCTGCGCCAGGATGGGGATCCACACCTCGGCGCGCACCGGCCCGCCCACCATCGAGGACAGGGGCACCCCCTCCAGGTACTCCATGATGAGGTAGGGGCGCGGCGGCGCGGCGTTGAGATCAAAGATGCTGACGATGTTCTCGTGGCCGATCAGGTTCACCGCTCGCGCCTCGGCGTGGAAGCGCTGAACCAGCTCCGGGTAGGCGGCCAGATGCTCGTGAAGCACCTTCACCGCCATGCGGCTGCCAATGGAGACATGCTCCCCGAGGTACACGGTTCCCATGCCGCCCCGCCCCAGCCTCCGCACGAGGCGGAAGCTGCCGAGCTGCGTCCCCAGCAACGGATCCTCCTCCTCCGCCGCGTTCATGTCTGGGGAGTTCCGCTCATCCTCCATTAGGGGTGCGCCATCCTCGCTGGTGTGGGGGGGTGGGCCTCATGACTGGGTGCCATCATACCGCCCCTCCCGTAGGGTTTTAGAACCACCGGGGTCCCTGGCGCTACTGCTCGAATGGGCGGAGGTGTCTGAAGGGGTGGCCCCCCTTGCCTGCCAGGGTAGCGGACGAGGGCGTTCGATGCACGGAAGGTTTGGTTCAACGCTCCCGAGGGGCTGGGTAGAGTCGCCGGCCACATGTCCACCTCGGCTCGTCGCATCCCGCTCGTCAACCTCTCCCACTACCGCTCTGGCACACCGCAGCAACGCGCCCGCTTCGTCCAGGTGTTCGGCGACGCCCTCAAGGAGTTCGGCTTCGTCTCGGTCGAAGGCCACGGTGTCGATGACGCGCTGATCCGTCGCACCTACTCGGACGTCGAGCGCTTCTTCCAGCTCCCCGAGCAGGTGAAGCGCCGCTACACCATCCCCGGAGGCGCCGGGCAGCGCGGCTACACCGGCTACGGCCAGGAGCACGCGAAGAATCGCACCGTGGGAGATCTCAAGGAGTTCTGGCATGTGGGGAGGGATCTGCCCCCCACCCATCCGCACTTCTCTCCGCAGTACGGCCCCAACGTGTGGCCGGAGGAGGTGGCCTCCTTCCGGGAGAACACGGTGGGCCTGTTCAGCGCGCTGGATCAGGCGGCGGCGGTGATGCTGCATGCGCTGGCGGAGTACTTCAGCGTGGCGCGTGACACCTTCAGCGCCATGGCGCAGGACGGCAACTCCATCCTGCGGCTCATCCACTATCCGCCCCTGCGCGAGCGCTTCATCCCCGGCGGGGTGCGCGCCGCCGAGCACGAGGACATCAACCTCATCACCCTGCTCTGCGAGGGCACGGCCTCCGGGCTGGAGCTGCTCACGCGGGATGGGGAGTGGATCCCCGTGGACACGCTGCGCGGACAGATCGTCGTGGACTCGGGCGACATGCTCAGCCGGGTGACGAACAACGTCATCCCCTCCACGACGCACCGCGTGGTGAACCCGAAGTCCTCGGAGCAGGACACCACGCGCTACTCGATGCCCTTCTTCGTGCACCCGTACCCGAACTGCGTGCTGGAGACGCTCCCGGTCACCGCCACGGGCACGAGCATGCCGCCCATCACCGCGGACGCCTTCCTCCAGCAGCGCCTGCGGGAGATCGGCCTCATCAAGTAGCCGGGGCGTAGCAGGGCTCGGAGGACGACGCACCGGGCCATGTAGCTACAGTCCCCTCCAAGAGGCTGAGCTGCCCCTCAGGCGCAGAGCCGCTCCAACCCACGCCAAAGCAACGTGCCCTGGAGCACGTTCCGCACCTCGGCGCGCAGTTCAGGATCCTGCCCAAAGATCTTGTCGAAGAACCCGGCACCAGAGGTTGCTGGATGGACGAGGCCATTCCAGAACCGGGCCGACATCTTCCAGTCGGGCGTGCGGCCAGCATCGCGCGCCTCTCCGAGCCACTTGTCGATCAGCTTGGCGAGCGTTGGGTGGGCTGATGATAGGATGTGCCCGACCAGACGCTCGATATTCTGGTTATCCTGCAAAGCCGCATGCGGAGATGCATGGGTGTGCCAAGGCAGCGGCACAAGCTGGACATCCCCGAAGGGACCAGTCAGGCGCCATCCATCACTCTCAGGCACCGGATTCCACTCTCGAAATCCGCGCATGATCCATTCACGCCAAGCGAATTCGCCCTGGCTATCTGGATCGAAAGAGACGCCGAAGAGCGTCACTGGATTGCTTGGGCTTCCATTGCTGAGCACGACATCGCGAGAGACCGAGAGCACCCGCTCGCGATCACCGGCGACGGTCAGTTCGACGTCCTCGGCGCCCTCACGTGTGAACCGGGTCCCACGTCCCGCCAATTTCGACTGTTCGATCTTCCGTTGGAACAAGCGACTGATGAGTTCGCGCAGCGCGGCTTGATCGTCCGGGCCCTCGCAAAAGATGCGGCGAGCACTCATCGTCGAAGATCCTCACCAATCTCGGTGCGCAGTTCCTTCACCTTGGCGCCTTCGATGCGGACCGCTTTGAGTTTTCCCTGCCGGAGCGACAGACGGACCAGCGCGGCGCGGGCGAGTTGCTCATCTGTGGCGTTCAAGAACTGGGCATCAAGGTATTCAAGGCTATGCGTGGTGATGAAGATATGTGGCTCAAGCGGCCATTGCTCGTTCGAGCCAGCGGTCTGAGGCTTCATCGCATCCCAGATGAGGCGGGCGACCTGTGAAAATGCGCCCACGTGTAGGAATGTTTCGGGTTCTTCAATGAGGGTGAATCGAGCATTCGCAGCTGCGATTCTTGTCGCCAGCACGAACAGCCGCTTGAACCCGTCGCCGGCCATGGTGAGCGGCCATCGGCCGCTGTCATCCTCGATAAACACAGTGGGGCGCTTACGTGGGACGAGGATCCGGATATCCTTGAGGCCTGGGAGGAGAGGCCGCAGCAGGCTTATCAGCCACTCGCGGCGGCCCGCCAACTCAGCCCACGAAAAAAGTTCTTCGAGTTGAGAAGGATTGGCGACGCCACGCCCAACGTCGATAAGATGCGCGGTTGCCCCCTCTTTAGCTCGACCAGACCAGCCTTTACCACCGCTATCATCTAGCGAGTACACGAGTGGATCGTTTCCTGGCGTTGCGTGGCCAACCAGCTTCCCTTCCTCATCGATGGTGAATTTCACCTTACGATCCAGCGAATCGGCCACAAGACGTAAGGAAGCCGCGCCACGAGGGATCATCGCCTCGACGGACATGCGACCAATCTCACCCCTGCGTTCCACGATCTCTTTGATGTTTTCGCCACTAGCGCCAGGGCTGGCGAGCAGCAGACTCTCAAGCACCGTGCTTTTGCCCGAGTTGTTCGGGCCGACAAATACGGTGAGGGGAGGTAAGTCTTCCAGCTCTCCTTGCTCAATGCCTCGGAAGCCTTCGATTACCAGTCGCTGAATCATGTTGGCTCCCTATCCCCAGGACACGCTCAGTCTCCAAGCTTCTTCTTCAGAAGCTCGTTGACGAGGTTGGGGTTGCCCTTGCCCTTCATGGCCTTCATCACCTGGCCCACGAAGAAGCCGAAGATCTGCTTCTTGCCCGCGCGGTACTTCTCCACCTCGCCCGCGTTCTTGGCGAGGATCTCGTCCACCACCGCCTCCACCGCGCCTGTGTCGCTCACCTGCGCCAGGCCCTTCTCCGCGATGATGTCCTGAGGCGCCTTGCCCGTGCGGAACATCTCTCCCAGCACGTCCTTGGCCGCGTTGTTCGACAGCGTCCCCTTCTCCACCGCCGCGAGCAGCTCGCCCAGCTGCGCCGGGGTGAACTTGAGCGTGGAGATGCCCACCGTGCCACCGCTCTCGTTCAGCAGCCGCGCCAGCTCGCCCTGGAGCCAGTTGGAGAGCTTCTTGTAGTCCTTGTAGTGCTGCGTGCACGCCTCGAAGAACTCGGCCAGCGGGCGCTCGGCGCACAAGAGCTTCGCGTCATACGCCGGCAGCCCGTACTGGCTCATGAAGCGCTGCAGCTTCGGGCGCGGCAGCTCCGGCAGCCCCTGCGCCATCTGATCAATCAGCGCATCCGGCACGTGCAGCGGCGGCAGGTCCGGCTCCGGGAAGTAGCGGTAGTCGTGCGCCTCCTCCTTCGAGCGCATGGAGCGCGACTCGGAGCGCTGCGTGTCCCAGAGCCGCGTCTCCTGGTCGATCTTCCCGCCCGACTCAATCACTTCCACGTGGCGGCTGATCTCATACTCGATGGCCTGCTTGATGAAGCGGAACGAGTTGATGTTCTTCAGCTCCACGCGCGTGCCGTACTGCGTGGCGCCCTTGCGCATCACCGACACGTTGGCGTCGCAGCGGAACGAGCCCTCCTCCATGTTCCCGTCGTTCACCCCGAGGTACACCAGCACGTCCCGCAGCGCCTTGAGGTACTCCACCGCCTCGTCCGCGTTGCGCAGGTCCGGCTCGCTGACGATCTCCAGCAGCGGCACTCCCGCCCGGTTCAGGTCCACCAGGCTCTCGCCCACCGCCGCGTCATGCACGTTCTTACCCGCGTCCTCCTCCATGTGGATGCGGCGGACGCGGATGACCTTCTCGCCCTCGGGCGTGTCGATGGTGAGCTGGCCCCACTCGCAGATGGGCTGATCGTACTGCGTGATCTGATAGCCCTTGGGCAGGTCCGGATAGAAGTAGTTCTTCCGGCTCCAGATGCTCGTCTTCTTGATGGTGCAGCCCAGCGCCAGGCCCGTGCGGACGGCGAACTCCACCACCCGCTGGTTGAGCACCGGCAGCACTCCGGGCATCCCCAGGCACACCGGGCAGGTGTTGTAGTTGGGCTCCGCGCCGAACTCCGTGGAGCAGCCGCAGAAGATCTTCGACTTCGTCAGCAGCTGCGCGTGGACCTCGAGGCCGATGACGGGCTGGAAATCGCTCAGGGGCATGGCGGTTCCTGGGGCGCTCCTCTAGAGCGGGGCAAGGCGGCGGGTGAAGTCGTGCTCGCGCTCGAAGGCCCGGGCGATGCGCAACAGGCGCGCCTCGTCGAAGGGCTTGCCGAGGATCTGCAGGCCGATGGGCAGGCTCGACTTCGTGAAGCCGCACGGCAGCGACAGCCCGGGCAGCCCCGCCAGGTTGCACGGCAGCGTGAACACGTCCATGAGGTACATGGACAGCGGATCGCCCACCTTCTCGCCCAGCTTGAACGCGGGCACCGGCGAGGTGGGCGAGAGGATGGCGTCCACCTGCTCGAACGCCTTCGTGAAGTCCTGCCGGATGAGCGTGCGGACCTTCTGGGCGCGCACGTAGTAGGCGTCGTAGTAGCCGGCGGACAGGGCGTAGGTGCCCAGCATGATGCGGCGCTTCACCTCCGCGCCGAAGCCCCGGTCTCTGGACTGGCCGTACATCTCCCGCAGGCCCTTGGCGTCCTTGGCGCGCAGGCCGTAGCGCACGCCGTCGTAGCGAGCGAGGTTGCTGGAGGCCTCCGCCGGCGCGAGGAGGTAGTACGTGGCCAGCGCGTACTTCGTGTGCGGCAGCGACACGCCCACCAGCGTCGCGCCGAGGCGCTCGTAGGCCTTCATGGCCTCGCGCACCGTGGCCTCCACCTCCGGATCCATGCCTTCGATGAAGTACTCGCGCGGCACGCCCAGCTTCAGGCCTCGCACGCCGCCCTCGAGGTCCGCCATGGAGTCCGGCGCCTCCACCAGCGCGGAGGTGGAGTCGAGCGGATCGTGCCGGGCGATGAGCTGCAGCAGCGCCGCCGTGTCCGCCACCGTGCGCGCCATGGGGCCCACCTGGTCCAGCGATGAGGCGTAGGCGATGACGCCATAGCGAGACACGCGGCCGTAGGTGGGCTTGATCCCCACGAGGTTGGTGAACGCCGCGGGCTGGCGGATGGAGCCGCCCGTGTCCGTGCCTAGCGCCCCGAACACCTCGCGCGCCGCCACCGCCGCCGCCGAGCCTCCCGAGGAACCTCCCGGCGTCCGGTCCAGTGCCCACGGGTTGTGCGTGGGGCCGTACGCGCTGCCCTCGTTGGACGAGCCCATGGCGAACTCGTCCATGTTCAGCTTGCCCACGATGGGCAGCCCCGCCTGCTTGAGCAGGCCCACCGCCGTCCCGTCGTAGGGCGGAGTGAAGCCCTGGAGGATCTTCGAGCCGGCGGTCGTCTCCACGCCCTCGGTGAGGAAGATGTCCTTGAGCCCGATGGGCACGCCATCCAGCGGGCTGGCGGGGTTGCCGGCCTTGCGGCGCGCATCGCTCGCCTCGGCGGCCGCCAGCGCGCCCTTCTCGTCCAGGCGCAGGAAGGCCTTCACCTTCCCGTCCACCTGGGCAATGCGCGCCAGGCATGCCCGCGTCGCCTCCACGGAGGAGACTTCCCTCGCGGCCAGCTTCGCCGCCAGCTCCAGCATCGACAGGTCGGTCAGCTCCATGGCCTCACTCGATGATCTTCGGAACCGCGAAGCTGGTCCCGATCTTCGAAGGAGCATTGGCCAGCCCCTTCTCCGGCGGCAGCGAGGGCCGCGTCACGTCCTCGCGCAGCAGCGAGGCCGCGAGCGTCGCATGCGAGGTGGGCTCCACGCTGCTCACGTCCAGTTCCTGAAGCTGGGCCACCGCATCCAGCACCGCGGAGAGCTGCGTGGCGTAGCGCTGCTCCTCCTCGGGCGTCAGCGACAGCCGGGCCAGGGTGGCCACATGACGGACCTGCTCGGTCGTGAGCTTCATGGAGCGCCCCCGCCTACTTGCGCTTGAACAGGTTGAGGATGGCGCCCATCACCTTGCCGCCACCCTCGGGGCCCTGGGCGAGGATCTGCTCCAGCTCGCCCGAGTCCAGCCACACGCCGTGGCAGTTGAAGCAGGTCTCGATATCCACATGGCCCTTGGTCAGCGTGTGCAGGTCCATGCCGCACTTGGGGCACTTCATGTAGTGGAGTTGCTTGAGCCCCTCGCGATGGTGGGTGGCCATCTCCTCGGCCTGCTGGAGAGCGAGCTTGCGCTTCTTCTCGATCTCCTCCCGGGCGAAGTACTCCTCTTCGGTGGACGACGGCTTGTCGAAATCAGCCATGTAGGTCTCCTCACTCCTTCAAACGCTCGATAGCGCTGCGAGCCACCGACGACTCGGGGCCGTTCGGCAGGATCTCAAGGTACCGCTCGTAGTAGCGGATTGCCTCTGCCTTCTTTCCCTGGGAGCGGTAGGTCTCGGCAAGCCCAATGATGGCTTCCGGGTAATTTGGGTTGAGCTTCAGTGCTTGTTTGAACTCCGCCTCGGCCTGGCGGGGGTCGCTCATATCCAGCAGGGCCAGCCCCCGGCCTACGTAGGGCTCTACTCGGTCGGGATCGAGCTCCGCCGCCTTGGCGTAGGAGTCCAAGGCGGTCTCGGGGCGGTCCCGCTCCCGGAGGCGGTCTCCCTGGTTCACGTAGTAGTCGAAGTCGTGAACCGGAGCAGGCCGTTTCACTGCCGGTGCGCCCGCGTCCGGAGCCACGCCCGCGTCTGTGTGGCTCCCGGCGTCCGGGGCCGCGCCTACGTCCATGTGGCTCCCCGCGTCCGGAGCCGCGCCCGCATCCGCTCCTGTCCCAGCATCCAGGACGGGGCCCGCGGTTCCCAGAGCGCCGCCGTCTCCGGCATCGGGCGCTCCCGTGGCGGCGAGTGCTCCCCCGTCCTCCAAGGGGCCTGTCGTGCCACCGGCATCGGCTTGGAGCTGCGCCCCGGCAGCGGACTGCGCGGCCAGAACCTGTGCCTGGCGCTCCCGCTCCTGCTGTTCCTTCTGCCGACGCTCCTCTTCGCGCCGCGCATTCTCCGCGCGCAGGGCCACGTCCTCGGGCCGAGGCATCACGAACAGGAAGTAATACCCGGCTCCTCCGAGCCCCAAGACGACCAGCAGGAGAATCAGGAGGATGGGCAGCCGGCTCCCCTGGGGCTTGGGCGGGGGAGGCTGTACCGGGGGGCTGGCCGGAGGTGCCGCGCCCGGCACCATCCCGAGATTGACCTGGGCCTGCAGGACCGCGGCCTTCTGCGCCTCGTCCACCACCTGAAAGAAGGCCGCCAGCTCAGCGATGTCTCCCAGCCGCTTCCAGGTCTCCCCGGTCAGGGAGATCTCGTCATCGCGCGACACCTTGCGCTCGACGATCCACTTCTGGAGCGTGGTGAGATCCTTGAAGGTGAACGTGTTGCCGCTGGGCTGGCGGACGCGCCACTCGCGCGAGCCGACAGCCGCCGTGGCGAGCGGCAGGGCCTGTGAGGGAGGCTCCGCGGGAGGCTCGGCGGTGGCCACTGAAGGCGGCGCGCCGGTGGGCGCAGACGGCGGGCGCAGCGCCGGTGGAGGCGAGGACAGCGGCGCGGCCGGAGTCTCTCCCACGGGCCCCGCGGTCCCCTCTGCTGGCAGCTGACCCGGCTTCACCGGCACCGTGACGACCAGCGCCTTCTTCTTCACCACGAAGACATGGTGGCACGTGGTGCACTGGACGGTGACTCCGGTCTCGGAGATCCGCGAGTCGTCCAGCTCGTATTGCGTCTTGCAACGCTCACATCGAACGTCCATGCGCCCCGCCCTCTTCGGTCCGCTCACCATACTGGCTCCGGAGGGGTACGGCCTCAAATTGACGCCCTCTCCGTCATCTTCTGGCCGGCCGGAAAATTGACCTGCCCCCCTCCCTCCCTACACTCCGCCGGGCAGTCGCTACAGCCTGCTACGGGTCTCGAGAGGGATGGGTCATGACGGCCAGGAAGGCCAGGGCGGAGAAGACGGTCCTGTCGAGGCAGGACATTGCCGCGCGTCGCAAGACGCTGACGGCCAAGAAGATGCAGACGGGGGGTACGGGACGGCGAGCCCTGGTGGGCGTCTTCGTCCTGGCCGCCTCGCTCATCTCGTTGCTCGCGGTGGCAACCTTTGATGCGCACGATCGGGTTGGGCCCGGGTTCCGGAACAAGGTGGGGCCCATGGGGCACCTCATCGCCGAGGGCCTGCGCGGCCTGCTCGGCATTTGCGCCTACCTGATTCCCGCCTGCGGCATCTACGCGTCGGTGGTCATCTTCGTGGGCAATCGCGAGCGCCGCCGCCTGCCGCAGATCATCGCGCTGGGGCTGCTGACGCTGAGCGCGGCCGTGCTCGCGCAGCTCATGTTCGGCGGAGATCCCGGCTGGGCGCATCCGCCTGGAGGCTCGGTGGGCGCGGGGCTCGCGGGCCTGCTCCAGGGCCTGTTCTCCACCGTGGGCACCGTCATCCTGGTGACCGCCCTATCCATCGCCGCGCTCATCGTCGGCACGCAGTACACGTTCCTGAAGCTGTGCGCGCTGGCGTGGGCGGGGCTGTGCGTGCTCGGCCGTCACGCGCAGGAGGCCGCCCTGGCGTTCTGGGAGGCCCAGAAGGTGGCGTACAAGGAGCGCCAGGAGCGGCTCGCCCAGGAGAAGGAGGAGGAGGCCGCATTCCTCGCCCAGCTCGAGGCGGACGAGGAGGAGTTGGAAGAGGCCGAGCGCGATGCCGCCGAGGCCGAGGCCGCCGAAGCCGAGGCCATGGCCGAGGAGGCCGTACGCCTGGCTCGGGAGCAGGAGAAGGAGAAGCTGCAGGCCGCCAAGAAGGCCGCGAAGGATGGCAAGGAGCCGGCTCGCGAGGCCCGCCTCAAGGAGAGGGAGAAGCCCCTCGAGCTTCCTGCCACCACGGCCACGGCTGCCGAGGGTGCCGCGCCCATGGCCGAGAAGCGTCCCGCGCCGGGAGCCGATCCGGCCTGGGCCTCCTTCCTCGCGCCGACGCCCAACCTGGCCGTTGCCTCCGCCGCGGGCGCAGCGCCGTCCGAGCCTCCGCGCAAGCGCGAGCGCAAGACTCCGAACATCGTCACCGCTCCGGCCGCCCCCAACTCCGTGCCCCCCATGCCCGCCGCCGCGCTGGCAGGGCCGGGGGCTGAGGAGTCCGCGCTCGCCGCGGCTCCCAGCGTGCCGCCGACCCCAGCCGTGGCGCTCCCCGCTCCCCAGGCCGCGGGAGGGTCCGCGCTCGCCCCGGCGGCTCCGTCGGCGCTGGCGCGCATGCCGCTCATCGTGGAGCCCAAGGCGCCGCCCAAGCCCACCGCTCCGAAGAAGAACACCGAGCAGTTCGAGTTCGTGGGAGGCCGCAAGAGCTTCTCGCTGCCGCCGCTGGACGTGCTCGAGTGCGACAAGAAGGAGCGCTCGGAGCTGGACAAGGACGCCTTCCTGGTCACCGCCGAGAAGCTGCGCGCCAAGCTGGCCGACTTCGGCATCGTCGGCGAGGTGGTGGAGATCCGCCCCGGCCCCGTCGTCACCATGTACGAGTTCCTCCCGGGTCCCGGCATCAAGGTGAGCAAGATCGCCGCGCTCCAGGACGATCTCGCCATGGCGATGGAGGCCATGCGCGTGCGCATCGTCGCCCCCATCCCCGGCAAGGGCGTGGTGGGCATCGAGGTACCCAACAAGGATCGCGAGACGGTCTTCCTCAAGGAGATCGCCGAGCAGGACGCCTTCCAGAAGGGCGCGAGCCGGCTCACCATGTGCGTGGGCAAGGACATCGAGGGCATGCCGTACGTCTTCGATCTGGCCAAGGCGCCGCACCTGCTCATCGCCGGCACCACCGGCTCGGGCAAGTCGGTGGCGGTCAACTCGATGATCATGAGCATCCTCCTGAAGTCCACACCGGAGGAGGTCCGCTTCATCATGGTGGACCCGAAGATGCTCGAGCTGTCCGTCTACGAGGGCATCCCCCACCTGCTGCTGCCGGTGGTGACCGACCCGAAGAAGGCCGCGCTCGCGCTGCGCTGGGCCGTGGAGGAGATGGAGCGCCGCTACCAGCTGCTCTCCGAGGCCGGCGTGCGCAACATCGCCGGGTTCAACAAGCTGGTGGAGAGCACTGGCACCCTGGTGACGGACACGGCCGAGAAGCCGGCGGAGAAGAAGCCCGCCAAGGCGAAGAAGGTGCTCGTCGTGGGTGGGGCCCAGGGCGAGGCCGAGCCTGCCTCCGCTTCCACCTCCGCGCCCGACGAAGGCCCCGGAGTCGCCGCGCCGAAGGACGACGTGGAGGACATGCGCGAGGCCGTGGTGTCCGAGCCCGAGCCTACCGAGGTTCAGGCCGGGGCCGAGGGCGACTCCCTCGAGGCGCTGGAGGCTCAGGAGGGCGAGGAGACCCCGCCCGCCGAGGCCGCCGAGCCGGAGAAGAAGGAGCTCAAGAAGCTGCCCTACATCGTGGTCATCATCGACGAGCTGGCGGACCTGATGATGGTCGCCAGCCGCGAGGTGGAGACCTACGTCGCGCGCCTGGCACAGATGGCCCGCGCCGCCGGCATCCACCTGATGGTCGCCACGCAGCGTCCCTCCACGGACGTCGTCACGGGCATCATCAAGGCCAACTTCCCCACGCGCATCAGCTTCATGCTGCGCTCGAAGCCAGACTCGATGACCATTCTCGGCACGGTCGGCGCCGAGGCCCTGCTCGGCATGGGCGACATGCTCATCATGCCCCCCACGAGCGCCCACCTGCAGCGCGTTCACGGCGCCTATGTCTCCGAGGCGGAGATCAAGCGCGCCGTGGACCACCTCAAGGCCCAGGGCAAGCCCGTCTTCGACGAGTCCATCCTCAAGCCGCGCGAAGAGGACGTGGAGAGCGGTGGCGAGGAGGACGAGCTGTCCGACGAGCTGTACGATCAGGCGCTGGCCACCGTGAGCGAGATGCGCGCCGTGTCCATCTCCATGCTCCAGCGCAAGATGCGCATCGGCTACAACCGCGCCGCCCGCATGATCGAGCGCATGGAGCGCGATGGAGTGGTAGGCCCCGCCGATGGCGCCAAGCCTCGCGAGGTGCTCATCCGCCCCGTGGGCGACATGCCAGGCGCGGGCGCGATGTAGAGACTGCGTCCATGATTGTCGCCATCTCGCGCTTCCGCCCCCCCGCTGAGCAGGCCGAGCGCCTGATCGCCCGCTTCCAGGAGCCCTCGCGGCTCGTGGACCAGCATGAGGGCTTCCTCGGCCTGGAGGTCCTGCGCTCCTTCGAGCGCCAGCCGGAGTTCCTGCTGGTGACGCGCTGGCGGGACCGGGATTGTCTGCGCACCTACCTCCAGTCCCCGGACTTCCAGGTGGCCAAGGCCGCCAGCGTCGCGGAGGACTCCACCTTCGCGATGTATGAGGTGGTGGGCCAATGAGTCTCTTCGTCGTTCCCAAGCGCTCGCGGGTTCGTTAAGGGCGGGACCATGGCTGAACGCCTCGCACTCTTCGCCACCACCGCCCGCGGCACCGAGGACCTCCTGGCCGAGGAGCTCAAGGAGCTCGGGGCCAAGCGCATCCGCCAGGATCGGGGCGGCGTGCGCTTCCTGGCCACGCTCGATGAGGCGCTCCGGGTGTGCCTCTGGTCTCGCATCGCCATGCGCGTGCTCTACCCGCTCGGCGAGTTCGAGGCCCACGGCGCCGAGGGGCTCTACGAGGCCGCCGCCAGCGTGCCGTGGGAGGAGCACCTCACGCCGGACCACACCTTCGCGGTGGAGGCCACGCTGCGCGACAGCGAGCACAGCCACTCGGGCTTCGTGGCACTCAAGGTGAAGGATGCCCTCGTGGACCGGATGCGCGGAACGCTGGGCGCCCGGCCGGACGTGAACACGCGCAACCCGGACATCAGCGTGGTGGCGCACATGGCGCGAGAGAAGCTGTCGCTCTCGCTGGACCTGTGCGGCGAGCCCCTGCACCGCCGCGGCTATCGCGTGCGCCCCACCCCCGCGCCTCTCAAGGAGACCCTGGCCGCCGCCCTGCTGCGCGCCGCGGGCTACACCGGCGAGGAGGCGCTCGTGGACCCGATGTGCGGCTCTGGAACGCTGCTCATCGAAGGCGCCCTCATCGCGCGCCGCCGGGCCCCAGGTATTGGGCGCTCGTTCGCGGTGGAGCGCTGGCCGCACCTGGGGGCTCGGGCAAAGGAGCTGCTGGAGGACCTGCGCGCGGATGCCCGCCGGAATGAGCGCAAGGTGCTCGTGCCGATACGCGGCTTCGACAAGGATCCGGAGGCGCTGGGCGCCGCTGAGCGGAACGTGAAGGCGGCCAGGCTCTCGGAGGAGATCCAGCTCGCCGAGGGCGATGCCACCAAGCCCTTCCCCGTCCCCGAGGGCGGCGGCCTGCTCATCACCAATCCCCCCTACGGCGAGCGCATCGGCACCGGCGGCCAGAAGGGCATGAAGGCCTTCTACTTCAAGCTTGGGGACAACCTCCGGGCGCTGGACGGATGGCGCGTCTACGTGCTCGCCGGCAACCCGGCCTTCGAGAGCGCCTTCCACGCGCGTCCCTCGGCCCGCCGGGACGTGTGGAACGGCCCCATCCCCTGCACCCTGCTGGGCTATCGCTTCGGCTCGCCGCCCGCCGCGAAGGGGACGGGCTCAGAAGCGGCGCTCGGTATGGCGCAGCAGGCGAAGGATGTTGCTCCGGTGCGTCCAGAGCATGAAGGCGAAGAGGAGCCCTGAGAGCACCGCGTACTCGGGCGCCCGAGCGGTGAAGGCCGCGGTCACCACCGCCACCACTCCCGCCGTCAGCGAGCCGAGCGAGCTCACGCGAGTGATCGCCAGGACGAGCCCGTACACGGCGGCCCCCGCGAGCGCGGCCAGCGGCACCAGGACGAGCAGCACGCCGAGCGCGGTGGCCACGCCCTTTCCCCCGCGGAACTTCAGCCACACCGGGAAGCAGTGCCCGAGGAACGCGGCGAGCCCCACCGCCACATGCACCCTCGGGCTGTCCGGCATCAGCCGCAACGAGAGGAGGACCGGCAGGGCGCCCTTGAGCGCATCCAGCGCCAGCACGAGGACTCCGAGCTTCTTGCCCGCGACCCGTGCCACGTTGGTGGCGCCGATGTTGCCGCTGCCCTCGGCCCGCACATCCACCCCGCGCGCCCAGCGCGTGACGAGCACCCCGAAGGGAATGGAGCCCGCCAGGTAGCCAAGCAGGACGAGGGCCGCGGGCACGCAGGGCTCACATCAGCAAGTGGGGAAACCGCGTCTGCACCACCACGAAGGCGTAATTGACGGCGACGAGGACCGACAGGGCGATGCGCACCCGGCTCCACTCGCGCTCAGTGAGCTCGACCTGAGGGATGGGCATCGCGAACGCCAGGTGCAGCACCATCGCCAGGGCCGCCAGGGCGAAGAGCAGCGCGGCCACGGTACCCAGGGGGTTGGCCTGCAACGCTCCGGGGATGTTGAAGTGCGCGACCCGATCCGCCACCCGGGTCAGCCCACAGCCGAGGCAAGGCCAGCCCGTGGTCTGGCGCAGCATGCAGCCCCAGAAGGGGATGAGCCTGGCCACGGGGATGTACCGGGCGATGAGCAACCCGACGAGCCCCACGAGGCCGAGGGTGTCCACGACGCCAAAGTTCCGGTTGGGTGCAGGGAGGTTGAACTTCACGGGGATCCAGTCTAGCGCGAGCCTGTGCGCGAGTGGACTGTAGGTCCCGTCGTCTTGCCGGAACAAAGAGTTTTGCGCTATTCGCCAGGGGTATGAAGATCCTCCGCTCTGTCCTTGTGGCCCTGGTCGCCGTTCCCCTGGTCGCGCTCGCTGGCGAGCCCGCCACCCCTGCCAACAAGCAGCCCGCAGCCTCCGAGTCGCCCTGCGACCACCCGGCCCAGCCAGAGGCCTCCGCCGCGCCGCAGAGCGGCTGGAAGCTGACGCGGGGAGAGGCCATCAAGGGCACCCGCTCCGTGAGCGTGGCCGATCTGCTCTCGAAGCCGCAGGAGCAGGACGGCAAGACGGTCCTGATCGAAGGCCAGGTGCGCAAGGCCTGCGAGCGCAAGGGCTGCTGGATGGAGCTGGCCACCTCCAAGGACGCCAAGGGGCCTGGAGTGCGGGTGACGTTCAAGGACTACGGCTTCTTCGTGCCGCTGGACTCGGCGGGCTCGATGGCTCGGGTGGAGGGCGTGGTGAAGGTGGCCGAGCTGAGCGAGGAGCGCGCCAAGCACTACGAGAGCGAGGGCGCCACCGTTCCCCGCGGCGCGGATGGCAAGGCGCGCGAGGTGCAGCTGGTGGCCACCGGTGTGGAGCTGCGCCGCTAGACGATGGCGCGCAGCTTCAGCATGAGGGGCGTGCAGGGCGCGGCGGACCGAGCCGTGCAGCACGCCCGCACCTGGATGCTGGAGACGGCTCCGGGCTCGCGCGTCCATGACGTGCAGACGGACCCGCGCTTCCAGCACCGGGGCGTGGACCTGCTGTGGGAGCTGCCCACGGGCGAGGTCCGCGGCATCGAAGTCAAAGGCGATCGCCAGACGCGCCGCCGCTACTGGTTCGAGCTGGTATCCAACGTGGAGAAGGACACCCCGGGCTGCTTCCTCTACAGCGGCGCGGATCTGATGGTGTACGTGTTCCTCTCGCAGGCGGAGCTGCACGTGCTGCCGCTGAAGCAAGTACGGGAGTGGTTCCTCCCGCGTGCGAAGGCCTACGCCCTCAAGCACACGTCCACGAAGACGGGAGCCATCCGCTACACCACGGTGGGAGCGGTGGTGCCCTGCCACGAGGTGCTCGACGCGGTGCCGAGCGTCCTCTGTGTCCCGCTCAAGCGCGGTGCCGGCAAGGGCGCTCCGGCCGAGGAGGCTCCTGCCGAGGCAGCCTCACCCGAGGAGGCCCCTGCCGAGCAGGAAGCCTCCGAGGCCGCGCCGCTCGCCTCGACGGGAACCGACGGCGAGTAGCCCTTCCCTCGCCTCCGCGGGCTTGCAGCGAGGGAAGGACTCGAGGCGGCTTTAGCGACGGTGCCTGTGACCGGGGTGCATCTGGTCGTGCATCTGGCTGAGCCGGGCCGCATCCGGAGCCAGCGCCTCCAGCCCCGCGCGGTCGCCCGTGGCCTTGTAGA
>NZ_JBJMQP010000205.1:0-2634 GCF_045802625.1 Hyalangium sp.
AGCGCCTTGGCTTGCGCCCTGCTGACGCTGCTGGGCGCGGCTGGCGAGAGCTTGGGCATGGAGCGCTACCTCAAGGCCAACACCGTCAAGCGTCGCACCTACTCGCTCTTCCGCCAGGGCTGCATGTATTACCAAGCCATCCCCAACATGCCCGAGCACCGCCTGCTCCCGCTGCTCGAGCGCTTCGCTCAACTTGTCTGCGAACAGCCCGTCTTCCGCGAAAGCCTCGGACTTTTATGAGGGGATGCCTCAGGTTGCGAAGAGCATCTGCATGGGACTGGCACTCAGCAACATTGTCGGGCAGGGGGTCGTCGATGCTGCCGTGGTCGCGTTGAAAAACAGTCTCACCACGGTGGGGGACCCTGCCCAGGCCAGTGCTAATCTCGTTGGTTCTCCGCAGACGATCTCTCCCCATCACGACGAGGCAGTTCAGGAAAACAAGACTTGAATTTGGGCAGACGTTCACAGTCTATCCACGCCTATTCTGGGCGCCTCAAAGCACAACGGCCACCCGTCGTATCCGTCCAAAGGAAGGCGTGGCATTCCAGACTGAGGCGAGAGATGTACGGTCCCCATGCAAGTCCGCTTTCGCATCCTTAAGTGCAGCTCCCACAATCGCAGCTCACAGCGGGCGGACGCGCCGCAGGATGTCTCCGCCGGTACGCCCACCCGCGCTCCTCCACCTGCCCCTCCCCAGCCACACCTCCCCAGGGCACACGCTACCGTCAGCCTCCCACGGGCTTCTCGCGAGCCCTGGGAGACCGGGAAACTCTGTTGCTCGCGTCCGTGAGCGGATTTACCCTGTAGGGCCGCATGTGCCCCCAGTGTGCCCCTCCAGCGGGGATAAAAACGGGACGAGACGGGACGAGACGGGACGGAGCGTGGGAACGATCCGGTGTGAGATCAAGGCGTTAGCCGGTAACAGCGCGACCTGCTTAGGGTTTTGCTTCTGCCTCGCTGTGGGTTCGATTCCCGCCGCCTCCCTCCCGAGAACCTCCAGCGACCTTGAGAAGGACCTTGGAGGCTCGGTCCTCGTGGTGGCGGCCATGGCTCACCAGTGAGCCATGACGACCGACGCGTCGACAGCGCACGACGGGCACAGTCCGCGAACGCGGACGGTCCCTGTCATGTCCGGCCAAACCTACCCCTGGGAATTCAACGGGTTGGCAAGACGCCCCGCAACGCTCCGAGTCCCCACCCTCGCGTAACCAGTCGGCATTGCAGCGCTTTTTTTCGGACCGTCTCCCAACGCGGACGAATCGTCCGCGAACGCGGACTGTCGTAGGGGGGGCCTTCGCTCGCAAGTGCCTGTCTTCACAGGCATCCGACGTGGCGGGCCTGGAGGTGCTCCACGAGCCCCGGCGCTCACCACGAGCCCACCGTCCGCCGTGACGGGCCTGGAGCCGCACCACGAGCCCCGGCGCTCACCACGAGGCCCGCGTCGACGTGGCGGGCCTGGAGCCGCGCCGCGAGCCGCCTGTCCGACGTGGCGCGCCTGGATCCGCTCCACGCCAACGCGATGCGGTCGACATCCACAGTCAGGCCGTGCTTCTGCGTGGTGGCGCCGTGGTGACGCCGGGAATGGCGCCGGGCGTGGCGCCGGTAAGCACTCCCGTGCACACCGGGCCGGGAGAACGCCGCAAGCAGGCTATTAGCTCTACGTCATCAATACGGGCCAGGGCGAGGTGTTACGGAACGTCCAGGCGGCCCTGCCGGGCTCGTGGAGCTCGCGCGCGTCGTAAGTGTTCGCTCTCCCCCGTCGTGACAGGGCGCCCGCGCGGCGCTGGGCCGCCCTAGCGCGCCCCATGGGCTGGGTTGCTGCTGCCCACGGAGCGCTCGACAGGGACGCGAACGGCGGCCTATTCGAAAGCTTCGAAGGTGAAAGTCAGTTGGAGGTTCGCTTCTGCGGAGCTTGGGGGAGCAAACCCCGCTGCCGCTGGGCCCCGCAGCGTCGTCTTGAAAGCGCCGCTGAGCAGCTTCGAACGGTCCACCCCACTGATGGTGTCGGAGTCGAAAGTAACGGTGAGGTCCACTGGGCCGTTGCCCGTAGGACTCTTGATGTTGCCCACGGTGTAGCTGTTGTTCGTGTCGTTCATCACGAAGAACACATCGACTTGTCCGGAGAAGACCTGCTCCAGCGCTGTTACCCCTGTGGACTGCCCGCCCAGCAACAGGGTGAGAGAGGAGATTTCAATGCGAGCGGGATCCTTGCCGTCCAACTTCCCGCGTGCATCGTTGATGAATGCGCCGTAGGGGTTCCCCGTTTCGCTGGTGATGCCCTTCTCTGAAGTGACAACCCCATCCTTGGCATCGCTCGCCTTGGTCTTGAGGTTGATGCCTACGGGGGAAGAGAAACTCACCGGATCTCCGCATCCGGCCAGCCAGATGCGTATTCCGGCGAAGCCGGACACCTGTTCCGGAGCAAGCCGATCACCGATTCCGGCAAGCCGATCACCGATTCCGGCAAGCCGATCACCCGCGTGACGACGCTGGTGTTCTCTACTTCGCCGCCTTCTTGGTCGTGGTCAAACTCTCGGCCTTTCGGATGGACTCGCCGCCGAGCTTGAGGCGGTGGGCGTTGTGGACGAGCCTGTCGCAGATGGCGTCAGCCAGGGTGGCGTCGCCGATGATGGC
>NZ_JBJMQP010000206.1:0-13784 GCF_045802625.1 Hyalangium sp.
CCCCATCACCCGCGCCACGCTCGACACACTCTGCCCTTCTATCACCTGCAAGATGGCCAGAAGTCGGCGCGCCAACCGTGCATCCTTCGTACGCTGCATGGCGCGCCGAACTCGCTCCCGCTCGGCGCGCGACCACTCCCTACGCCCCATACCCTCACCTTGCCCTGAGCCTTCGCCCTATAGGTGCTCACGCTGAAGTGGGTGTGCAAGAACTTCTGCGGACCTACTTAGTCGCGCGGCGGCTGCCAACGTGAGACGGGGAGTGCTCCCACGTTCACTCCCGCCGTCGCTTTGTTGTCGTTCAATTCCTTGATCGACTGGGCTTGCGAGACAACGCACACAGGAAACTTTCCTTTCCCGGGGATCTCTACGTGGTCGTAGATGACGCGGAGTTCTCCGAGGGGCGCGTGCGGGCTTGCGTCGGTCTTGTAGACGGTGCCGTGCAAGAGGGAACCTGCCGGAACCTCCCCTCTATCGGCGCCCGTGAGGACGCCGGTAACCGGGGCTCCGAGAGTGAACGTGTAAACGCCAAACCCCGGCCCTCTCTCGTCGAGTCTCACGTCTAGGTCTGCACGGCCAATCCCGTTGCGCATCCAGCCTAGTTTCTCCATGGCTTCTTTCGCCCCGGGCGGACACTCGAAGGGCTCGGCCTTGATACGGATGGACGCGCAGCCCTCGGTAGCCATGGCGAGCGCCAGCGGTAGCGCCTTGCACCACGCAGGGAAGCCGGGATCGTTCGGGGCGGGGGCTGCTTTCAGCGCGCGTGCGGCACGGGGCGACTTGGGAGCATCGGGCGGCTTGGGCTTCACGGTGGATCCTTCCTTCGGTGCAGTTGCGGGAGCGGGAGCAGACACGGGCGGGGACTTCACAGGGGGAAGCGCCGGGGCAGTCGGGACGGTTGGCGCGGTGGCCACTTTCGGCGCGGGCACCGACGCGGGCGCGGGGCGTTCACCATGGGTCAGCCACGCAGCAGCAGCAGCAGCCACCACGACAGCAGCCACCATGCCCGCGACTACCAGAGGCTTGCGCCATTGCTGGCGAGAGCCCGGCACCCCGGCGACAAGCGCGCGCGGCTGGAGTCGGCCACGGAGGCGGGCTGCCTGCTTGTCAGCCCATGCCAGCACCTTGCGCCAACCCTGTTTCCCATGCGCCCCTTCACGGTGCGGGGGCTGGCGCTGCGCTGAGGGCGCGTGCACCTCTGCCGCGTGTTCCGGCCCCGGGTGGTTGGCCAACTCTTCCAACCTTCGCCGCAGCGCCTCGAAGTTCACCGGCCTTTGCGCCGGGTCGTGCGCTAGCAAGTCCTCCACGAGCGCGCTCCATGCTTCCGGCACACGCGGGTTCACCTCGCGGGCAGCGCGCAGGCTCGCGAAATCGAGCCGAGGCGGTTCCTTGGCTGGGAGCGGAGCGGTGAGCAATTCGTAGAGCATCACGCCCATTGCAAACAGTTCATCCGTCACCCTGAACGGGTAGCGCGCCCCGGGGTTGTGGCGCTGCTGGTAGTAGAACTCCCACGCTTCGGGCGAGCGATAGCGGTCCGTGCCTGGGGGCAGCGGCGTTGTCGTCAACTCCTCGGCGTTCTCGTAGGTCGCGGCGCCCAGATCGATGATCACCGGCTCGCCCGTGCTGCTGCTGATCATCACGTTGGACAGCTTCAAGTCGCGATGGAACACCTTGCGCGGGCGCGCGTGCATGTACTCGATAGCTCCGGCAATCGTGGCGCACACGCGCGCGAGTTCGCGGAAGGTGGGAAACGTGCGCTCCTTCCACTCTCCCAGCGTCCAGCCTTCCACGTACTCCAGCACGCCATAGGCGCGGCCATCCGGCAGGTAGCCGAAGCCGCGCGGCTTGATGATGTTGGGATGATCCAGCGTCAACAGGAGCGACATTTCGAGCAGCGTGCGCGCGTGCGTCTTGCCAACGTCGCCGCTCTGCTCCCGGTGGAGTGCGACCTTGACCGCAAACGCCTTCCCTTGTTGCTGGGCATGGTGAACGGCACCAAAGCCGCCCGTTCGCAGGGGCCGGACGATCTGCCAGCCGTCTAGGAGAGTGCCGGGTTGAAGTTCCACCGCTCCGATCATGGCGTGCGCTCCTTTTCTGGCGGCAGTGTCACAGCAGGAATCGAGAGGGACGGCGCCCCGTCCGCGCCGTTCAGGTGCAAGGTGAATTCAAGCCCCGAGCTTGACGGTGGCACGTCCGTTGTCACGAGCACCCGCACCGCGTTCGGGTTCTTGCCCGGTGCCACCTTCACCCCCCGCACCCGCGCCTCTCCGGTCTTGCTCGTCAATGTGGCTCGCGTTGGCCTCCATGCTGGCAGTCCAGGCGGGGGGATGATCTGCACATCCACCAGCACCCAATCCGCCGCGCGATAGGCCACACCGGTTCCCGAAGCAAAGCCGCTTGCGGTGTCCGTGAAGGAGGGAAGCTCCCGGGTTTCTACGCCGTCCTTGCCGATGAAGCCGGAAGCGATGGCGTCTGCCGGATTCATGGCGGCGCACGGCGCGCACGTCGGGCAGGCTGTAGGCGACTCCTCGCGCCGAGCAACGTCGATCTCTGTGTCTACCTCGGAGGGATGCGCGACCAGCGAGAACTCGGCCACGTCGGGCGCCTTCCCATCCGCCAACGGGACACGCAACGTCCAACGTTCACCGGGCCGGGGTTCGCTCAAGGGCTCGATGGCAAGGATCACGTCACCCAACGCAACGACCTTGATCCGCTGCGGGTCCACCTCCACCGCCTTTCCCCGGATGGGGACTGAGAAGACAAGGAAGGTGCGGATCCCCGTGGCGATGCGTGCCTCTAGTGGGGAGCCTGTCAGCGTGACGGAGCGGCGGCGCGGCTCGCGTGTGGGCGCCGGTTGTGCTTGTGCCAGCGTCCCCCCGAGGAGGAGCAGCACAAGGGCCAGAGTGGCAGGTGAGAGCAAGGGGGCGTTACCTCCGAGGTAGGCCACCCTAGCAGACCCGGCGCGGGCGCTGTGAGCGCTCGACGGGGCCGCGCGTCGCGTGCTGGCGCCAGCGGTTGCCGGGTGCCTGGCGCCAGGCACCCCGCAGCAGCGCGCCCCGTGTCCTCCTCCCACGCCTGCCAGCACTGGGCCGCGCTCGTCTGCCCCCAGGCTAGGCGCGCACGGCTGCTGCCCGCGCCTGTCTGCCCGCGCTCCCGTGCACGGGGCGGCGCGCGTTCCCGCCGCGCGCGCTGGTGGCGCGGGCCGTGGCGCTGCCGTTCTGGCGCACGCTACGGGGCCGCCATGCGTTCGCGATGCCCACGCCCGGGGTTGGGGCGCCCCGTGGGCGTGGATGTGCGTTCTCGAGCCCTGGGAGCAGCTAGCGCCGTGCTCCCCGGGCGCGCTCTCTTGCCCGGTTTCCGCACTGCCAAGCTGCGGGCGTGCTCCACCGGCCCGAGCTGGACGCGGCGACCATGGCTGCCTCCCTGGCGCGCGCCACTGGGGCCGAGCTGGACGCGGCGACCATGGCTGCCTCCCTGGCGCGCGCCACCGGGGGCCGAGCTGGAGCTGCCCGGCGCGCGCGCGCCACTGGGGCCGAGCTGGACGCGGCGGCGATGGCTGCCGTCCTGGCGTGAGCCACCGGCCCGAACTGGAGCTGTCCGGCGCACGCGACGATGGCTGCCGTCCTGGCGCGCACCACCGGGGCCGAGCTGGAGCTGTCCGACGTGCGCGCGCCACGGGGCCGAGCTGGAGCGGTCCACCGCGCGCCACGGGGCCGAGCTGGACGCGGCGACGATGGCTGCCGTCCTGGCGTGAGCCACCGGCCCGAGCTGGAGCTGTCCGACGCGCGCCACGGGGCCGAGCTGGAGCTGTCCACCGCGCGCACCACCGGGCCGAGCTGGACGCGGCGACGATGGTAGCCGTCCTGGCGCGCCACCGGGGCCGAGCTGAACGCGGCGACTATGGCAGCCGTCCTGGCGCGCGCCACCGGAGCCGAGCTGGACGCGGCGACGATGGCAGCCGTCCTGGCGCGCGCCACCGGGGCCGAGCTGGAGCTGTCCGGCGTGCGCGCCCCGGCCCGAGCTGGAGCTGTCCGACGCGCGCACCACGGGGCCGAGCTGGACGCGGCGACGATGGCAGCCGTCCTGGCTCGCGCCACCGGGCCGAGCTGGAGCCGTCCGACGTGGGCGCCACCGGGGCCGAGCTGGAGCCGTCCACCGCGCGCGCCACCGGGGCCGAGCTGGAGCTGTCCGACGTGGGCGCCACCGGGGCCGAGCTGGAGCTGTCCGACGTGGGCGCCACCGGGGCCGAGCTGGACGCGGCGACGATGGCTGCCGTCCTGGCGCGCGCCCACGGGGTCGAGTTGGAGCTGTCCGACGCGTGCGCGCACCACGGGGCCGAGTTGGACGCGCGACGATGGCTGCCGTCCTGGCGCGCGCCCACGGGGCCGAGCTGGAGCTGTCCGACGTGGGCGCGCGCCACCGGGGCCGAGCTGGACGGGGCGACAATGGCGCCGCGCTGCCAATTCCGCCGCCGTTGCGGAAGGGCGCCGCGCTGCCCAAGCTGGGCGCGGCGATGGTCGCCGTCCTGGCGCGCCCCGGGGCCGAGGTGGGCGCCGCACCATGGACGCGCGCAGCGAATTCCGCCGCCGTTCTGAAAGGCGCTGCGCACCAATTCCGCCGCCGTTTTGAAAGGCGCTGCGCAGCCCATTCCGCCCCCGTTGAGGGAGGGCGCCGCGCTGCCCGAGCTGGGCGCGATGGCTGCCGTCCTGGCGCGCCCCCGGGGCCGAGCTGGACCGGC
The DNA here is from genome assembly GCF_045802625.1 of Hyalangium sp. Lineage (NCBI taxonomy): Bacteria > Pseudomonadati > Myxococcota > Myxococcia > Myxococcales > Archangiaceae > Hyalangium > Hyalangium sp. Next base: position 4,739 of record NZ_JBJMQP010000206.1, read on the forward strand.
GCACGATGGCCACGCGCAGCCAATTGCGCCGCCGTTCTGAAAGGCGCCGCGCTGCCATTCGCGCCGCCGTTCTGAAAGGCGCCGCGCTGCCAATTCCGCCGCCGTTCTGAAAGGCGCCGCGCTGCCCGAGCTGGGAGCGATGGCTGCCGTCTTGGCGCGCACCATGGGGCCGAGCTGGGCGCGGCGACGATTGGCGCCCCCGCAGCCAATTCCGCCGCCCTTGTGGAAGGGCGCCGCGCTGCCCGAGCTTGGCGCGGCGACTTGGCGCCGGGTTGCATCTAGCGCGCTGCTCCACCTTCCCGCGTCGGAGCACTCCAACGGCCTAGCAGGCGAGCGGGGATGCAGGCGGGCTCCGTCTGCCAGCAGGCAAGCCAGGACGCGGGCAGGCGTCACCGGGTGCTCTGGTGGCGTCGCTGGTGACGATCCCGCATTGGCGCCGTGGTGGGCGCCGGGGTGGGGCGTAATGGGCCCCAATTGCGCCGGGGTGGGGCCGTCATGGGTTCCGGTGGTGCCGGGCGTGGAGCCGTGGTGGCGCCGTGGTGGCGCCGGGGTGGCCCCGGGCGTGGCGCCGGGGTGGCCCCGGCCGTGGCGCCGGAAAACGTCGCGCAGAAGTCCCGCTGTCAGCCCCGCATCAGCGCCGTGCCCGCGACGCGGCCAACGATTCCGCCGCGCCGCACAGCGGTTGATCCGCCCGCGCGCATTGGCCCTTGGCTGCCCGTCTGCACGCTTGCCGATCTGCTGTCACGTTTCGCCCGTGGCCTGGACACCCGCCGTTGCCCTGTGTCACTTCTGCCCGGGTCGTTGTGGGCTGTTCGGTGAGTTGAAAGGGCGGGTTAGGTGATGGTCGGGATCGACTCCCAGGAGGGGCAACCCTCCATGTGCGGCGCATTCATGCGCCGTTGTTGGCTGCCGGGTGACAACGCCGGGAAATCCGGTGACAACGCCGGGAAAAACGCCGCGAAATCCGGTTTCAACGCCGGGAAAAACGCCAGGGCGCGCCGCTGGTCACTCCAGGCGGCGCCGGTAGTCATGCCAGGGCGCGCCGCGCGTTCTGGCTCTTTCGCTGTCTTCCTTCTGCTTTGCCTGTGTGCAGGGCTAGCGAGCGCCAACGCTGCCCGCCGTCCTGGCCTGCTCCACGCACCGGAGCGGCCCCTGTCCGACGCGGGCGCGCTCCACGGGCTGATCACTTCCGCCACGACCCTGCCCGCAGTCCTCGCGCTCTCCACCGCGCCGCGCTTGTCTGGTGTCCGTGCGTGCTCCAGCGTGAAACGCGGAGATTGTAGGGATCTGCCTGGATCCGCCTGGATCCGCCTGAATACGCCTGATCTTGCCCAATGTCCGAGCGCGCTGGGTTTGGGCACCGTGGGCGGCATGATGCACGCCACACGAACCACCCGACAGCGGACGCGACGGGCGCCCACTCTTCCCACCTGGAAGGGGCGCGCGTACCTGTCCACGGCTGCCCGCCGCTGCCTGCCGCGTTGCTGCCAAACCGGCCCCATTACGCCTAAACATGCCTACTGCCCACCCGCCCCAGGTTTGGGCACCGTGGGCACCGTGGGCGCCATGGTTCACGCCGCACAGAACGCCCCGCGTCGGACGCGCCGGGCACCCGCGCTTCCCAGGTGGGCAGCACGCGCCCGCACCTGTCCAGCGGTGGCCAAGCCTGCCCAGGAGTGCCCAACGCGGCCAGTCGCGTTGACGGTGCACGGCGGGACGCGAGACAACGCGCCCCGTGCAGTGAGACACGACGGCGGCCCCCGGTACATGGGGCGGGCCGTTGTGAACGGCACCCGCAGCGCATCGTCTCTCCGTGCCCCCGGAGTGCGCGCGGCTCGCCTCCAAGGCTTCACGGCCTCTGGCCTCTCACGGCATGGCGTCGCGCGTCCTGGTGACATGCGCGCGGCGCCCCACCGTCAGCAGTCGGGAGAGTTTGAGCCGTGAAGGGGCAAGGCAACGAACAGGACGACATCCTGCGGGCCATCTACGAGGAACTGCGGGGGCTGCGCGAGTCCGTCAACGAGATCCACACGAAGATTAGCAGCGCGGCGCCCGCTCAATCTGCGCGGGCGCGGGCTGTCTCGGTGGAGGAAGCGCAAACCATGCTTGGCTGCGGGCGCTCGCGAATCTTCGAGTTGTTGAGGAGCGGAGCACTACGACGCGGGCCGAAGGTGGGAAGGGCCGCGATGATCTGCGCGAAGAGCCTGGAGGCGCTACTAGAGCGCGTGGACCGCGAGCCGGAAACCTCTAGGCTCAAGCGGCGCCCTACTCGGCGTGATAACGGGCGGGGTGCGAGGGAGAGCGAAGCGATACTCAGGATGATCCGGTCAGCCTGAGCAAAGCACGCCGCACAGAGTGCCGCTCATCTTCCCAACTCCGCCCGGTCAACTCCGAAGGCCATCAATAAGAGTGGGATTCTCATGGGGCCCTGGTATATTGCGCGCTTCCCAATATTCCACCTTTCCTTAGGGGGGGACATGAAGCATGCACTTGCCGTAATATGCCTTGTGGCAATTGGTGAGCTCTTACCGCTGGCTGCACATGCTCAGGGCTGCGCCAATCCAAACGCTGTTCCTGTTTCTTCTTCAAACATCAGATTCAGCAACAAGCCAGACAGTGGGCCTGCCGCGACACCCGAAATAGTGATTAGTGCCCAAATCAACGACTCGACAAGAGAGATCCCTCTGTCGGGGGCGGAAGCTCTTCAGGCAATCACTAATGCGCTCAAAGCTCCTTTTGCTTCGTTTCTGGTCGAGCAAAAGATTCCAGGTGTCGCATGTTCAATTCCATTTTGCATTGCCCAGCGCCCTTCCATAGACGCAGGCTCCTTCTATTCACTTGACTGCACCGGCCCAACAGGCGGCGTATACTCCTGTTATGCCAAGCCAAATCCGCAGGCCGCTGCGTTTGAGAGCAAACTACCAGTCGACAAGGCTGCGCTGGCGCTTCCTTCTGCATATGCTCTGGATCCGCAGTCGCTGTCAGTAAATGTCGAGGTTCTGTCAAGCAATGCGTCGGTTCTCTTTTCCCCCAGCAAGTTCTCGTTTTCACTGAGAAGGGTTCTTGCTCCATGCGATGGGCCCATTCAGACCCAGAAGACGCGATACCCTGCTCAACTGCAAGTGCCGAATCAGGGGTTGATCTTCGTTCAGCCCATATGGCAGCCATTGCTTGGTGAGTGCGTCCAGTCCCTCAACTTTCTGGCTAGTGCGCAAGCTGCGAAAGTTGAAAAAACAGGCGTGCCTGAAGGGCAAGCGGTTGTCTACACCCAAGCCAGCGCTTCAGTGTCGGCCACTTACACAATAGGATTTAGGTTTGGATCTCAGGGTGGAGCAACTCCGATCCAGTCGCTGCAACAGCTTGTGCAACAGCTTGGGGAGTTGAAAATAACGCCGCTTTCGCCCACTCAGATTCCTGCTATTGATCAGACATATAGGTACTTGCCTGAATTCCAGACCGAGAATCGACTTCCGATCATCTTAGTGAGGAGTGAGAACATAGCCCAGGTGGGGGCGTTTGGGATAAAAGAACTGCCCTATGCCTACTTGCGCGACATATTGAGCATTAACGACCTCAAAGATGTTTATAGTTCCGCTCCATGTCAAAAAGCCGGATGGACAGCTTTCGAGGACACCACTCGCACCAATGAGACAACTGTGGCGGGGCAGCATTTTGTCGTCATGGCTTGCAAGGACAATGGCTCAGATCCCGAAATATACGTAGCATCCAGGAACCCCGCTGGAAAACCTGGGGCTGTGACCCAGGGGAGCATCAGGAGCATGGCCCAAGACGTCTCCAACATCACTCCTTGCCTGCCCGATAGTCAGTGCGACTGGTGGCCGGATTTTCTGTCTCAACTAAGAGCAGCCAATCTACACTATTCGCTCGGGTACCTTTTGAGGCGGAGGTAGAACATGAGCAAGAGCAAGGCGCCGCGCTTTTTACCAGTGTTGTTTGCCGTCTACTTTCTTCTTCCTCTCTCTGTAGAGGCGCAAACTACAAATGAGAGCCTGATCTACGTTGGAACATCGGATCCTGATGACAACGCGGCCGTCGAGAGATGCCGCGAAAAATTCTATCCATCCGTTTCCTATAAGGAAGGCGCGCTCGCGGGGTTCTACGTTCCTTTGCCGGTGGTAGTCTGGTTCAGGGACAAGCAAATCAGGTATGGCTCCGGAATCTCGTATGATCTTGAGTGGAGATTCGTAAGGCCGCACTGTTCTTCGTTAGGCAGAATGACTCTGCGAGCCAAGCCAGAAGATGGGCTTCAAATTGGGCTCGTTTTCACAGCCGCGCCACTGATCGAGTCGACGACGGAGAACACGCAAACACGAGTTGACGTGGTGACGACAGACCCACAGACTGGACAGCCCATTACCACGAGTCAGACATCATCGAGTAGCGACATCAGGGCCAATCCTATTTTCAGCCTGGGGACTGGCGTTAAGCTGACATACAACTTCAAAACAGACGCTGGGATTCGCCGTCTGAGCCTTGGTGCGTATCTCGGATGGCAGCTTAACATGTCAACAGGTACGGGTAGTCTGTTTGCGGGCCCCATAATTACAATCAAGTAAAGACTGCATTGCTGCCAGTCTCTAGATTGACCAAACTGTGGCGTCACAAATCTAGCTCACGCCCAAGAGTCGCCCCGCCCGTCGTAAGACCGGGCGGGGCAAGATGAAGAGTAAAGCAAGAATCACGCTAATTCGGCCAGCCGGAGCGCAGTACGGCGGACAGGCAGCAGCGCCGGATCCTCGGGGTGCTCCAACTTGATCGGGATCTTGATCATCGGGGGCACCTTCACGTTCTCGTAAAACCGTTTCGTCGTGTGCGCGGAGTGATGGCCCACCACGGCGGCAACAGCCGCCAGGGGAAGCCCTCCCGACTTGGGCCGCACTTCCTGTCCGCTCTCCGAGGCCCACGTAACGAAGCTATGGCGCAGTTCTCCGAATCGGACCAGAGGCAGCCGCGCCGCCTTGCACGCACGACGCACCACGCGCCGAATATGGCTATCAACGGGAGCCGCGCCGCGCGCCTGGAGACGTTGCACCGCTTCCAACGTCTGACGGTCGATGCTCTGGCGGTGGACCTGTCCGCTCTTGTGAAGGAACGTCACGGTTGCGGCGATCTCGCCCGGCTCCGTCACCAAGGACACTTTGCCCTCTCCGCGCGCCAGCCGTTCGATCTCCGTGCCGTGCATCCCCGTTTTGGCGTGAATGCACAGCACGTCACGCACGCATTGAACGTCCGTCCGTTGCCGCGTCTCCTCGCGGTTGAAGTTGCTGAACTCCCAGCCGATGATCGCGCGATAGACCCGCTCGATTGTCTCGATGCTGTAGCCTTTCTCCCGCACAGACTTCTCGGGACGGGCCACCGGGATCTTGAGCGAAATAGAGGCGTCCTCGCCCGCAGTCAACGCGCCCTCTACCTCCCGGAGCCACGCGCAGAAGGACTTGAGCGCGGTGATTCGGTTCTTGCGCGCCGTCTTGTGCTTCTTCAGTTCCCGCAGCAGGTCTTGAAGAGTGACGGTGCGCAGGTCACGCCCCGCGAGCCCATCAGCCCACCCGGCCAAGTAGTAGCCGACGTTCTTAGAGTAGCGCTCGGTTGTTCCCTTGCTCCTCATGTGCTCCAGGTAGCGGGCCACCGCTGGCGCGTCCATGTAGACGGCGGACTCGTTCTTGATCTTCTGCGCCTCACCTCGCGTGCGGTAGCCCTCGGGGTCACGCACGAACAGGGCCAGCTCCGCTTCTGCTTCCGCCTCGCTGCGGGCGTCCAGGTGGATCGTGTAGTTCCGCCCGTCGATCATCTTGCGCAGCACGTAGACGGGGCGCCCGTCCTTGCCTGCGAACATCCGCCCACCCGCCCACTTGCCGATCCACACCTTGGTACTCATGCCGTTACCGCCTCCGGTTTGGTCCTTTTTTGGTCCCCAGAAACCGGATTTGGTCCCCAAATGCAAGCGCTGCCCCCGTTTTCAGAGGGCGGCACCTTGAAAGCGGCGGGTTGCTCGGCTTGGAGGCGGCGGCAATCGAACCCGCCGCTCGCAACTGCTGGCGAGAGCAATCCCCCGTTCACGCTATGGGGACGTAACTTTGCGGCCCGGGTGGGGCTCTCGGGCCGTGAAAGCCTGGCCTCAGCGAACGTACATCTGGATGTAGTTGGAGCCGGTCCCCGGAGCGCCGGTGTTCAAGCCACGGGCCAGGCCGAAGCCTGCGGCTGCGATTTCATGCGAAACAGCGTCGGGACTGACATCCGGCCCGAGTGAAGCGTAGCTCGGATCATCAAAGGGACACCCTTGGCCCATATTCACACTCCATCCCGGCCCATAGGTGGAGTTGTGATAGAGCGATGTGTCCTGGCAGTAAGGCACGATGCTGCCGCCGTCGAAGTCGCCGAGGTTGAAGTAAAGGTCCGTGTCGCACATGGTCCCGCCCAACGTCAGCGTTCCCGCAGTCTGCGGGTAGCCATTGCCCGCCAGGCTCAAGTCGCAGACGGGGGCGCTGCGGGAGTTCATGAAGCTGGCTGCATCCAGGGTGCCATTGCTGATCCCTGAATAGGACGCCCAGACTCCCGAGGGCGCATGCACAAAGAGCAGGCTCTGAAAGGGCACCGTGTACAGCGCGCGCGACTTGAAGTCCTTGTTGCGCTCGTCGAGGCTACCCACCAGCGTCTGATCCGTCGTCAGCAGCGTGCGGTGGTCCCAGGTCCAGGTGTTCTGGCCGTCATCGCTGGACACCAGGGCCAGCGTCCAGCCGCCCCCGTCCTTCTCCATCTCGCAGTACACCTCGAAGGGCGCAATGGGCCCCTCCTTGTCCGGATCCACGGTGTAGCGCCCGCTGGGGAGGCTGGGGTCTTTCTGCTTCAGCTCCAGGCAGCTCCGAGAATTGCACTCCCCACCCTTTCCATCGTCGGCCACGTAGAAGGGAAAGGTCAGTTGGGTGTGCGAGGGCTGTGGGTTGCCCTGCTGCGCGAGGTAGTCCTCGATGCGCACCAGTCCGCCCGAGGCCGGATCATGGAGCATGTCATACGCCGTCACGCTCAAGCCGTACTGCCCGGGCGTCTCCGCCGCCATGGCCACGCACTTGGTCACCGAGCCATCTGGCTCCGTCTGCACCCGAGTCGTCGCGGGCCCCGACAGCAGCGGCGGGCCGGAGACCTTGGACCAGACAATCGTCAGGGGATCGTTCTCCGGATCCTTCACAGTGGCGCAGACTTCCTGAACCTGGCACTGCAACACGAACTTGGATTTGGCGAACTCCAGCTTCACCAGCGTAGGCGGGTGGTTGAGCGCCGAGACCACATCAATAGCTCCGTTGCCCTCGGCCTTGCATTGGTTGATGAGGATCTGCTCGGTGGTGACGCCCTCGTTGATCTGGACGCGGGGCGCGATGGCGGGAGCACAGTCCAGCGAGGCGGTGCCCTGAGCCGTCAACGGCTGGGTGGTGACGCGGTAGCAGCCCGGCGCGGCGGCCAAGAACATGTCCGCGAAGACATGCTCGGATGCTCCATCCAGGGGAGCATCCTCGAAACCGGGGATGCCTCCGGGCAGCCGGATGTCTTCCAGCGGCTTGTCCACGGACTGGGTGAATGGAGTCACCGGCTCGTTGGCACAGGCGATCCGCTCCAAGGTAAAGCGCATGCCCGCCACGTCGCTCGGGGCGGCCAGGCTCACGGTCAATCCCAGTCCCGTCCGCTGTGTAGGAACCGAGACATCCTGTGTCGGATTGCACCCCGGAAAAAACCCCAATGCCAATCCCAGGGACAGGCCTTGGGGCAGCCAATGAGCAAGGACTGACCGATACCGCTTCACAACGTTCATATATTCCCCCTCCAGAGTTGTACTTCTGGAGAGGGACGATAAGCCCATAAGCGGGAAGCGCTATTTTACGAACGCCTGCGTGAGACGAGCAATGGCTCCGGGCAGGCCGCGCACTCGCAACTTGCTCCCCCAGCAGAGGAGGCGAGAGCGGGGAGTGGGGCAGCGGCTAGGAAGGAGTGGATGAAGGAGAGGACGCCGCGAGTGGATTGGGCAGGGTTGCTGAAGAGGACATTCGACTTCGACGTGTTCGCCTGCGTGAGGTGTGGAGGCAGGCGGCGGGTCTTGGCGTACGTGAAGGCAGGGCGGGGAGTGCGAGCGATACTGGAGCGCTTGGGCTTGCCCACGGCAGATGCGAGGCTCGCCCCGGCGCGCGGGCTCAGGCCGCGTGGTGTTGAGGCTCACGCTGCCATGGCCAGGAGAGCCAAGCTCCTGCTGCGCACCTCATGGGAGGGAGGCCAGGGCCGGCGTGTACTCCAAGGGGCTGCGCGGCCTGTCCACCCGCTTGGCTCACTGCTCGGGTGTCCACGGAACTGGGGTAGTCTCATTTGGCGCCCGCGCCCATCTCCGCGCGCCGAGTCGTGCGCCGTTCGCCACGGGCGAGCCTGGAGCCGCGAGCGCTCACGGGCCCCGCAGGCGAGCCTGGACGCGCGAGGGTTCCACCGAGCCCGGCTGCACGTGTCCGACGCGCGCGCTCCACGAGCCCAGCAGGGCCGCATGGACGTGCCCACCGGACCCGGCTGCACGTGTCCGACGCGCGGTAGCTGTTCGCTAGACCCTGTTAGGAGAGTGAGGGCAGATTCCTCCGGATATCCCCAGATCTCTCACACGCTCTCTGGTACGCGGTTTTGCAGCCGGGGATGGCCGTTGCTGAAGGGGCGGGTCTACTGTGTATCTCCAGGGCCGGACCACGCGTCACAAAGGATGCACCCGATGAAACGTACCCTCTTGTTCCTTGCTCCCCTCCTCTGGCTGCGTGCTCCGGACCATGTCGATCACCTGTTCCGGGCCATGCCGATCACCGATTCCGGAGCAAGCCGATCACCTGTTCCGGACCATGCCGATCACCGATTCCGACCATGTCGATCACCTGCCTGGCGGGGTGAAACAGGGCGGAACAGGGCTGTAGCAGGCTGCGGGTGAAGGTAGAGCCGGAGCGTTGACGACGCTGGACAGAGAGCCGAGCACGCCGCCTCCCGAACACGGAGGTGGCTGTGGCGGCAGAGA